>PKUH01000014.1 GCA_002869615.1 Desulfuromonas sp.
ATGGTTCAGTTTGATGAGTTCATGATCGCTGCGGCGGCCGGCGCCTGGAAAAGACCGTCTGTTTACGCACTGGACAACTGGTGTCGTCGTTTAAGCAATTCGCTGAACGGCGAGAGCCGGTTTTTGAATTCTGCGCAATCCGGGCATTTGTGGGAAAGAATCATCCGCCACGATATCGAAACGACACAACATGAATTGCTGCAAATCACTTCTACCGCGCGCAAGGCGGCGCAGGCCTCGGTACTGCTCCACGATTATGATGCCGAACTGAAAACAAAAGGGATCACAGAGGATCATCAGGCTTTTTACCGATGGCATAAAGCATGGAACCTTGAGTTGGGCCGTCTCAATCGCCAAGACCAGAGCACCCGCATCTCTTTTGTCAGCAAAGCCTTTGCGCAGGGTGAACTGTCGCCTCCGGCGAAAATCGTCATGGTCGGTTTTGATGATTTCAACCCGGCGCAAAAAAATCTTCTGCACGCCCTTGCAGAGGCCGGCACGCAAACGGAAATTTATCCTGACCATCAGATTGAATCTGATATTTCTGTTTATCCGGGTCTCGACCGCGAGGATGAAGTTGCCGAGTGCGCCCGCTGGATCCGGCATCTGCTCAGGGATAATCCGGAATTGCGTATCGGCGTTATTGCGCCCGACCTTGAACGATACCAGTCATTGATCCGGCATCACTTTCTGAGTGAGCTCGATCCATCGGCAGCCCTCGATGGCAGCGGCAGTTCGTTGCCGTACAACATCTCCCTGGGCGGCCGCCTCGACGGGGAGGGCGTTATCTTCTCGGCCCTGCAGCTTCTCTCGTTACCATCGGTACTGTCGATTGATGAATTGAGCCGACTGCTGCTCTCACCGCATCTTGCCGGGTCTGGTGCCGCGTTTGCCAAAAGGAGCCTGGCCGATGTCGAACTAAGGCGGCGCCGACTCGCCAGCTTTCCGCTTTGGAAATTACAACGACTGCTCGAAGATGTCGGATGCGATCACGATTTTGTCACCATTATCGAATCAATTTCCAGGTTCAACAACAACAGCCACAAGGCGATGCCCGGGGTCTGGGCGGAGAAATTTGCCAATCTCTTGCAGGCCTGCGGCTGGCCGGGCGACCGCACAATATCGAGCCGTCAATACCAGGCGGTTGAACGCTTTCGAACCCTTTTGGCCGAGATCGCCAGCCTCGATCTGGTTGCCGGCCCGGTCTCACGGTCTGAAGCGTGCCGCCTGTTGCGGCAGATGGCCGCAGATGTCGAGTACCAGCCAGAGTCGTCCGGTTCGAAGGTCCAGGTTCTCGGCATGCTTGAAGCGGGAGGGCTCGATTTCGATTGCCTCTGGATTCTCGGCATGCACTCTTCGGCATTGCCGAAATCGGTACGCCCGAACCCCTTTATCCCGCGCTCCCTGCAGAAAGAGAAAGGCATGCCGCGCGCCGATGCCGGCCGGGAACTGGAGTACGCCGGGCGGATTATTCAGCGCCTGTTCAATGCCGCTCCATCGGTTGTCACCAGTTGGCCGGTTACCGATAACGGCGTCGCACAACGACCTTCTTTTTTCATCAACGATTTACCGGCCCGGTCATTACCGGATACGGTTTCAGCGGCGCCGGCAGCAACGATTTCTGCCTGGAAGGGTGCGCTGGAATACATATCCGATTTTCAAACCAGAAGTCTCTTGTCAAAAAAACCGGTCAGCGGAGGTACCGCTATCGTCAAGGACCAGGCCCTTTGTCCTTTCCGCGCTTTTGCTCATTACCGGCTGAAGGCACAGGGGATGGAAGATCCTGATATCGGTCTCGACAATATGACCCGTGGCACTCTGGTCCACAGCACCCTCGAATTTTTCTGGGAGACGACCAGAACCCACGAAACGCTGTCTCAGCTGAGTGAAGAGGATATTTCCAGTACCTTGTCGAGAGCTGTTGAACAGGCATTAACCCGGGAGGAGAAACAAAAACGCGCTGACATGCCATCACGGATTCGCGAACTTGAATCACTCCGCCTGGTGCGCCTCTGCCGAAAATGGCTTGAGCTGGAAAGGAAGAGAGCCCCTTTTACAGTGATCGAACAGGAGCAGTTACACCAGGAAACAATCGGCCGGCTCCATTTTCGAACCAGAATCGACCGTATTGACCGCCTCGAAAATGGCACTTTGGCGATTATCGATTATAAAACCGGCATCCCCGATCCGAAGCAATGGTACGAGCATCGTATCCAGGAACCTCAACTCCCCGTCTATTGCAACGCAATCGAACGCTCAGAGATCGGGGCCGTACTGTTTGCCGTTGTTCGTAACAAGCCGGCCGAAAGGCGTTTCTCCGGTCTGGCGCGCGCTCCGGAAGAGTTCCCCGGCCTGAGCAGTCATGCCTTGCAGAAGACCTTGAATGAATTCGGTTGGGAGGATATCGACCAGGTTCTCGGCCATTGGAAAAATGCGCTGCCGGCCCTGGGCGATGCGTTCACCAGCGGTGACGCCTCTGTCGACCCGGTCGACGTTCACAAAACCTGCCGATATTGCGATCTCACCAGTCTCTGTCGCATCCACGAACGGAATGACTGGCCGCTCTGGGAGGTGCGTTGTGACTGACAAGCTGCCGCCTTCAGACCTCCGGGCGCGCCAGGATGCCCTGGACCCGGAGCGATCTTTTATTGTCCAGGCCCCGGCCGGGTCGGGCAAGACCGAGCTGCTCATCCAGCGCATTCTCGGGCTGCTGACGACGGTTCAAAAACCGGAAGAGGTCCTGGCCATTACCTTCACCAGGAAAGCTGCGGCTGAGATGCAAGACCGTCTTCTCGCAGCTCTTGTGCAGGCCTCCACCGAACCTGAACCGGTTGAAGATTATCGACGGCAGACCTGGCAGCGCGCCCGACGCGTACTGCAGCAGGACCAGCGGCTCGACTGGAACCTGATACAGAACCCGTCGCGGCTGCAGATCATGACAATCGACAGCTTCTGTTCTTCGTTGTCGCGCCAGATGCCCTGGCTTGCCCGCCTTGGCGAACAACCCGGCATTGCTGAAGATGCTGAGGCGCTGTATCGGCAGGCTGCGGAAAACCTGTTATTGAAACTTGAATCCGATTCGCCGGCCAGCCGCCATATCGAAACCGTTTTGCGCCAGATCGATAATCATCTGGTCAATCTTCGTTCCCTTATTATTTCAATGCTGGCAAAACGGGATCAGTGGATCCGGCATATCATTTACGAAAGCGATGGGTCGCGCGGTCTTCTTGAAGAGAGTCTGGGACGTTATGTCGACGGTGTCATCAGTGATTGCAGCAGTCTGTTCGGTCCTGAACTGAGAAGCGAATTGACTGCCATGGCCCTGTATGCCGCCGAAAATCTTGATGCCGCCGGAGGTGTGAACAGCCTTACATCGTTTATCGGTTACGGGGGCGACCTGACCGAGGGGGGATTGTGCCGGGCCCAGTGGGTTGAATTATCCGGCTTGCTTTTGACCGGCAAGGGCCAGCTCCGCAAACAGGTTACCGTGCGTGACGGTTTTCCGGCCGACAAAACCGAACCGGCCGCTCGCATGAAAGAGCGGATGCTTGCGCTGCTGGAGCAGCTGGCGAGCGACGCCTCTTTTTTGCCGGCACTTCAATGGATAAGAAAACTGCCCTATTCACAGTACCAGGAAAGGCAATGGCTGGTGCTGCAATCGCTGGTTCGGCTTCTGCCGCTTGCGGTTATCGAGTTGCGTGAAGTTTTCCGCGCCGCCGGCCAGATCGATTTTATCGAAGTCGCCGGCTCGGCCCGGCTGGCGCTCGGTTCGGTTGAAACGCCGGAAGATCTGTTGCTGCAACTCGATGCAACGATTAACCATATTCTTGTCGACGAATACCAGGACACCTCTTATACCCAGTACGATCTGCTGCAGAAACTGACCGCCGGCTGGCAACCGGACGACGGGCGGACCCTGTTCATCGTCGGCGATCCGATGCAGTCAATTTATCGTTTCCGCGAAGCTGATGTCGGCCTTTTCCTGAAAGCGGTAAAAGATGGAATCGGACCGGTCCGGCTCGAACCTCTCGCACTGAGCAGCAATTTTCGTTCGCAAGGGAGTCTGGTGGCCTGGCACAACCGGACCTTTGCGCCGTTGTTTGCACCAGCCGGTGACATCCTGACCGGCGCCGTCCCCTATACCCGGGCAACAGAAATAAACAGGCACATATCGGCGCAACCGGTCCATTTTACCTGTTTCGCCGGCAGGGACGATGCCAGCGAAGCCGAGAAGATCCTGGCGATCATCAGGACGGCCCAGGATAGAGACCCGGACGGCTCAATCGCCATCCTGGTCCGGTCGCGCAATCATCTCGAGGAAACGATAAAGATCCTCAAGAAGAACAGCATACACTACCAGGCCCAGGATCTTGATCAGCTGGGAGATCGTCCGGTTGCACATGACCTCGCCGCGTTAACCAGGGCGCTGCTGCATCCTGCCGACAATGTCGCATGGTTCAGTGTTCTGCGTGCCCCCTGGTGCGGCGTGTCGCTGAACGATCTGCTGGTTCTCTCCGGAGAGAATCTGCTGCTGCAGCGAATCCTTTCCGACCAGCCGCAATTCGAGATGTTCGAAACATTGAGTGCAGAAGGAACCAGGGCATTGTCTCGGCTACGGCAGGTTGTCAACACTGCCCTCGATAAAAAAGGCCGGGTCGGGTTGCGGCAACTGGTTGAATCAACCTGGTTGCAGCTCGGAGGGCCGGCGGTCCTCGATCAAGCCGGGCTGGCCGATGCCGCACGGGTCTTCAATCTCCTCGATGAACTTGATTATGGCGGCGGCCTCGAGAGCTTCGAATCTCTGGCTGACGGGCTACGCAAACTGTTCGCGTCACCCGACCCCCTGGCCGGTCCGCAACTGCAGATCATGACAATTCACAAGGCCAAGGGTCTTGAATTTGATACGGTTATTGTTCCCGGTCTTGGCCGTTCGCCCCGCGGCGACGATAAGCAGTTGTTGCGCTGGCTTGAACATCCCGATTACGGGTTGATGCTGGCCCCGGTCCCGCCGGCCGGAGATGATGAAGACGATATCTATCGCGCCATTGGCGATATCCAGAAACTTCGGGCCAGCCACGAAACGCTGCGACTGTTCTATGTTGCTGCGACCCGGGCCAGGAACGAACTGCATCTGCTAGGCCATGTCAGGGAGTCCGGCGGAGAGTTTCGACCTGAGGCAAACAGTCTGCTTGATGCGATTTGGCCGACCGTCGAAGACAGCGTGGAAATCATTACAACCGAACCGCAAGCCGATGCCGGTATTCGCAATGCGGTCATTCGACGATTGTCGCCGGACTGGCAACTGCCGGAAATGCCTGATGCGGTTGACGTCACCGATCGCAGCACGATAACCGCTTCGGAAATAGGCGACAAGACCGTTTACGCCAGCAGCCGATTTTCACTGCGCAGCGAAGAGGGACGCATCATCGGGACCACGGTTCACAGCTGGCTTGAAAAAGCGGCCAGGCATGGGCTGACAGAATCCTGTATTGAGAAGTTGCCCCCTGATATCAGCAGTGAACTCAATATTCAGGGCATTCCGGCCGACCGGTTGCAGCCATGTACCGACAGGGTCATCTCCTGCCTCCGCAACACCCTCGCCAGTGAACGCGGCAGATGGATCCTTGGCAACCATCGCGCAAGTGAATCTGAGCTTGAATTGAGCGGCATGATCAATAATCAACTGGTTCACGCTTCAGTCGATCGCACCTTTATCGATGACGATATCCGCTGGGTCATCGATTACAAGACAAGCGCCCCGGGCAAGGGGATGCAAAGGGAAGATTTCCTCGATAATGAGGTGGAGGCATACGAAACACAGATCAGAACCTATATGGACCTTTTCCGCTGTATTGATATCGACAGGGAGATCCGGGGCGCACTTTATTTCCCGGCAATCGATGCCTGGCGGGAAGTTACTTAGGCGGCTTCATGTTTTGACGCGATTGCGGCCGGCTTTTTTGGCCCGGTACAGAGCCAGGTCAGCCCCCTTCAAGACATCGGCCGGATTTCTTGATTGATCATTTTTCACGGCGACTCCGATGCTGATCGTGACCCGCAGAGATTGACCTTTTTTCTGCTTCTGTTTCGGCTGTTTCGGTTTCTTGACCGGTCGCATCCTCTGCCGGATAATAAACGGCTCATCGGCAATTGTCTTGCGTAATGACTCCAGGGCGTTCAGGGTCGCTTCGGTATCCTTACCCCTGTAAACGATACAGAACTCCTCACCGCCATAACGAAAAGCCAGTCCGTTGCCGGAACCGCGGATCAATCGGGCCGCAACCATTTTCAAAACCTGATCACCAATATCGTGACCATAAGTGTCATTGAGCTTTTTGAAGTGATCGATATCAGCCATGGCAATCGCATACTGACCGCCGAGCTTGTTGAATGTCTCCTGCAGGGCGCGCCGCCCCGGCAGTCCGGTCAGTTCATCACGATAAGCCAGGGTATAAGACATTTCAAAAACCGAAATGATTATTATCAGGGCCGACACAATACGAAAGAACGTTGTCTCGATCCCCGGGGTCATCACGCCGGCAATAGCGACACAGAGGATTGACCAGATAAAGGCGGTTTCAACAGGATTGCGATAACGGGCATAACGGAATGACTGAACCAGCAATGCAAGCAGCACGGCTCCGGCGTAAATATCCGGAATAATCCCGAAATGGGGTGGCAGGTGAGTCTTTTCGAGAAGGTAGTAGTAACGACCATCCCAGTGCTCAAGCCACCAGTAAACCAGGAAAACCTGTAACGGAATCATGCTTAGATGCAAAAGGCCGTGCCGCGTCCGGATCCCTTTTTCCTTTATCACGCCAAGCAGGATGAAATTGATCGGGACCAGAACCGCGATAATGGCGTGCGTTGAAACCCTGGACGGGAAGGGGATAAAACTGCGCTCTATCAAGTCAGCGATCAGTAGCACCAGCAGGGCATACAACAGCCGGTTACGATCAAATCGCCAACTGAGGAACAGACCGAAAACAAGAACGATCAAGCCGAACAGGTCAATATGGGTCGGGTTGAGGTCGAGCCAGAATTGCGAATAGAGCAGGGCGCAACTGCCGACAAAAAGAATCCCGCCCGGGAACAGTAATTGAACTATGAAATTCATTCGGGACAAAAGACAACCCAATGGAAAGAATTATTGATGAACGGACGCGTTTCTATGGCACGGCAATTCGATCTCGATAACGTGGCCACGCCGTTCAATCAGGATTTTCTTGTCGGGAATAACCGGATAGTAGTCGGTTCCGCTACAACGCACCTCATAGCGATTGTTGTAAACGAGCCCGGGGATAAAGGCCGGGACCTGGTAGTCGATGCTGTCGACATTACAGGTGATGACATCCCGTAATTCAGGCTCATTCTCCCCGCGGATGCCATTCCTGTCAAGATCCTCAAAGGCGTCGATAACCAGGATGCCTCTTTCGGTCGGCATCTCGGGCGTTGAGCCGAAGATCAGATCAAGCACCGTCTCTTTGCGAACCGGCCTCTCCCTGACCTGGAAGTCCTCCGTCGATTCGGAAAAAGCATAAGAGGTCAATACTGAAAGTACAGCGAGGCAGAGCATGGAAATGAGGAGATATTTTCGTTGCGGGCGCATGGCGAAGATATTATCAGTTTTTCAACGAAATGCCACCAGCAATCATCAAAGACTGATCTGCAGGTTGGCATGCAGCAGGCCAAGAGCAGGGGAGGTCTCTATCTCGGCCGCAACAAGCTTGACCAGGTCGCTTTGCGATACGCCCTCGATGTCGGGCAGGACGCCGAGCAGATCGGCCGATATGAGCGAAGAGAGGGTGTGTGGTGCCGTCTCGGAGGCCGCATCGGGGTTTGCCGGCATCCGGTTTATGATGTAGCCGGCAACCGGCAGCTGCATTTGCCTGGCTGAAAATACCGTCAGAAAGGTATGGTTGATGGTGCCGAGATTTGGTCGGGTTACGACCAGCAGGGGCAGGTCCATCTGCTTTGCCAGGTCGGCTATCAGGATTCCGCCAGCAATCGGAACCATCAGGCCGCCGGCACCTTCGACAATGATAAAATCGTGCCGACTGCACAGCTCGTGATATTGATCGATGATATGGGCCGGGACGATTTTGACCCCGGCTCTTTGCGCTGCAACTGCCGGCGCCAGGGGTTCATTAAGACGATAGGGAGATATCATGTCGACCGGATCATCCGTCCCGGCGGCAGTCTGCAGCATGACGGCATCCGGACCCGGTTGTTCCGGGTCGGCAACTCCGCTCTCTATCGGCTTCATGACGCCGACATTGATTCCCTGGTGGCGTAGATAGTGGGCGAGAGCTGCCGCAACCACAGATTTCCCGACGCCGGTATCGGTGCCGGTTACGAATACACCTTTAGCAGCAGCCATCTGTTTGCACCTCGGCATCCCTGAGCATTTGCAAATCATCCTCCCGCTTGCGGCCGCTTGTTGTCAGGTAATTGCCAATCATGGTTCCACTCGCACCGGCCATGACAATCCACGACTGAAAATCACGAAGGTTCGGTTCACGGCCACCGCATACGCTGATCCTTTTGTCGGGGAGTGCATATCGGAAAAGGGCAATAACCCGGAGGCAGTCCATTGGTGTCAGGTTGGCGGCATCCTGTAACCGGGTTCCCCGGATCGGATTCAGGAAATTCAGCGGTACCGAATCAACATCAAGATCACGAATCGTTTCGGCCAATTCGAAACGCTGCGCGGTTGACTCGCCGAGTCCGAAGATGCCGCCACAACAGACCTTCATGCCGGCATCCTTGGCAATCCGGACCGTCTGCACGTCATCTTCATAGTCATGGGTTGTACAGATTTGCGGAAAGAAGGAGCGTGCCGTCTCGAGATTGTGGTGGTAGGTGACGCATCCGGCCTCGGCCAGGGCCCTGGCCGTCTCGGGAGTAAGAATTCCGAGTGAGGCCGACGGGTCAATTGCGGTTTTCTTTTTGATTTCACTGATGGCCGAAAGAATAGATTCGAATTCGGCACCCGGCTGCACCCGGGTGCCGCTTGTAACGATGCCGTAGCAATGGGAACCCTCACGATCTGCGTCCATGGCGCCAGCAACAATCTCCTCTTTCGATTTCAGGGGATAGACAGGAGTATCGGTGTCAGCGTGGACAGATTGCGCACAAAAAGCGCAGTTTTCAGCACAACGACCCGATTTGGCGTTGATGATTGAGCAAAGTTCAATCCTGTCCTTGAAGTGAAACTCCTTGATCCGATGAGCGCCGGCGAGTACGGCCGTCAATTCAGCCCCTCTGGCAGAGAGTATTCTTTCAGCCTGATCTGCCTTCAGTCGCTCTCCTGATATGATATGTTCAGCCAATTCCAGCATAGCCGCTCCTCCGGTCAGAATTTGCCCGATTATAAGCATATTTACCGTCATGTCAACCATCCTCGAAGAAGAGGTTGACAATCAATTTAATGTAATTACCATTTTTGTCAATTTAATCTCATATCTTATTGACAGCTTTCGATTTAGATGATAAAAAAGCGTTTCATTTCCAGAGGAAATTTTCTATGGTAAAAAAACTAATTGGCAAAAAACTGAAGACAACGCGCCTGAAAAATGACATGACTATTCAGGATTTATCTGCGTCTTCCAAGGTTTCATCAAATATGATCTCAAGAATCGAACGGGGTTTGACTATTCCCTCGGTCGAGATCCTGATGAAACTTGCCAATGCGTTTGGAATGAGCATCAATTTTTTTGTTGAAGAAGCTTCCGCCGGGTCGACGACTGTTTATACCCGAAAAGGAGAAGGCCAACCGATATTCTTCTTCGAGGATAAGCACCAGATCACCAGCCTGACGCATGGCTTGCGCGATCCGAACTTTGCAGTATTTTACGATACGCTCGAAAAGGACTGCACGAGCGGCGAGGGGGGGATGATTCATACCGGTGAAGAGTTTGCTCTTGTCCTGAGAGGGAGCCTGGCCTTCGATATTGATGGCGAACGATTTGTTCTCGATGAAGGGGATTCCATCACCTTCAAGGCATCGCTGCCGCATCGCTGGCAAAATGTTTATGATGGTCAAACCGTTGTCATGTGGGTCGTTTCACCAGCTCCCAATGTTGCGCAATAGCCTCCGGAGAGATTTATGCGGATCAAGAAAATCGTAGGCAAAAAACTCAAGGCGATACGGCTTAAAAGCGACATGACAATCCAGGAACTGGCCGACCTGTCTAATGTTTCTTCAAACATGATCTCGCGGATCGAACGCGGGTTGACGATCCCTTCGGTTGAAATCCTGATGAAACTGGCCGAGGTTTTCGATAAAAGTATCAACTATTTTGTCGAGGAAGTGAAAGCAACCAACGAGGTGGTTTTTTCATCACCGGGGCAGCGAGACAAAACAGTTTACGACGACGCCCACAACATGCACACGGAATCATTTACTTCAGGTTTGCGCGACCCGCAATTCATGTCCTTTTACTGCACCGTCAAGAAGAATGGGACAAGTGGCGACAAGAACATGTACCACCCCGGTGACGAATTGATTTATGTCCTTGAGGGAACCCTGCAAGTCGACATTGCCGATGAAAAACATATCCTGAATGCCGGAGATTCACTCTGCTTCAAATCGCATCTTCCACATCGCTGGGACAATATCGGCGACGACGACGCCAGGGTCATCTGGACACTCTCGCCATTCACAACTATCTGATATCACCTGAAGTTCAACCAATCCAGACGTCTGTTTGACATCTGCAATCTCCAGAGTATAGTTTATTGTAGTTGTCTTCAACATCACGATGACAGTCCGCGTTCTGGAGGTATTATGAATAAATCTGAACTTGTTGAAGCCTTATCCAACGAAAAAAATCTCACTTACAAAAAGTCGGAAGAAATTGTCAATATAATCTTTGATTCAATGTCTGAAACGCTGTCCGAGGGTGGAAGGATTGAAATACGCGGTTTTGGCAGTTTTATTGTCAAGGATTACAAAGCCTACATGGGCAGGAACCCGAAAACCGGTGAGATCATCAATGTCAATCCGAAGAAGCTCCCGTTCTTCAAGGTCGGCAAGGAATTAAAAGAGATGGTTGACCGGTAAGACCAAAGGTTCTGCCGGTTACGTTTTTTGCCGGCAAACATTCTGGCAATATACCATTTAACCTTCCTGCTCCGGTATGGAAGGTTTTTGTTTAGGAAACCGATAATGATTTATTCATGCCTCTATCCCGCAGATTTACCGGCTTTGTTCGTTTTATGCGCCGATTATACTCTCCGGGAAGGACATCACTGCATATAATTTCTCGTTTGGCACAATACTTGTTTATAAATCGTAGTTATTCAACTGGTTTCAGGTGATTTTATGCAAATCGATTACGCTGGCACATCGCCGGTTATTGATGAAACAGCACTGCTCCTGCCAACGGCGACGATTATCGGTGACGTTGTGATCGGCAAAGATTCCAGCGTCTGGTTTCAGGTCGTTATCCGGGGCGATGTTAATCATATCAGAATCGGGGACCGGACAAATATTCAGGACGGTTCCGTCATCCATGTAACGAACAAGACCCATCCGACCGTCATCGGCAACGATGTCACTATCGGCCATAATGTTACGTTGCATGGTTGCACAATCGGCAATCGCTGCCTGATTGGTATCGGGGCGATCGTTCTCGATGGTGCTGAAATCGGCTCAGATTCTCTGGTTGCCGCCGGCTCGGTTGTCGCTCCCGGAACCGTGATTCCGCCCGGCTCTCTGGCCCTTGGCTCACCCGCAAGGATAAAGAGACAACTGAGCGACAAGGAAATTGCGCACCTGCAACAGTCGGCTGATAACTATCTCGAATACAAAAAGTCTTATTCCGGGCGGCTGTGATTGTCTGTAATATTTGATTTTGTCAACGACAGGTGGTATTTAATGCAGAATATTATCCTGCAATGGAAACTTCAATGAAATATCAATTCAGGGTCGCTCTAATATCTGCTGTTTTCCTGCTGTCGGTCAACAACGCCTGGTCGATTCCGACCAGTTGCGGCTCAACCGGACTCCTCACTCAACCGACGGCACAGACCCTGAACTCGGGAAACATCTGTGTCGGGTTGTGGGGGGATCGATCCGATTGGGGGCAGGCTCCGGCACCGGAGTATGACGCAACCGTTATGCCCTTTGCCATTACCCTTGGTCTGGGGTCCTTTCTGGAAGTATACGGCTCATACCCAAACCTTCTTTTCAACGATGAAGAATCTGCCAGCGGCCGGGGTTATTCAATCCTCGGCACAAAAATCCGTTTCCTGGGAAAAAGGTCTTCCCTGATCAATCTTGCAGCCGAAGCTCAATTCAGACGCGCTGTTTCAATAGATCCGGCTCTTGACGGCCTGACAGACGTACTGACCAGGGGGATTCTGAGTATCAGAACGAAGCGCTTCGGCCTGCACGGCTGGGGAGGACTCCTTGACAAGGAAGAGAATCTTTCGGCTGTTCCTTCGATCGGCCCGTACGAAGATATTACCGGTTACGGCGGCGGCCTCGAAATTTTTCCGACTGATCGGCTGCGGATCATTGCCGAAGCAGAAATGTTCAGTGAAGCGCAACCAGGGATCGGTGAAACCGGCGAGTGGATGACCGGGTTTCAATATTTCATTTCCCCACACCTGACGTTAAGCCTCGGATACGGGCAGGCGCTGGAAGGCAATGATACCGGACTCGCGCCCGAATCCCGGATTCTGGTTGGTTTGTCGACCTGTCAGGGCATTGGCTCCTACAACCAGATCAAACGAACGGCGCTTCCGGAAGAGGTGGTTGCTGAAAAGCCATCGTCGGAGCCGGTTAAAGTCCTCAAGATCAAAACCTTGTCGCCATTGCTGTCAAAATCGAAACCGGCGGCATCAGCACCGGCGATAACACCGCAATTGCCCGAAACGGACATGCCGACCGAAAATGTTTCACCGATTATACCTGTAGTTACACTGCCGACGCTCCTTGAATCGGCCCCGGCGACAACAGCTGTAGAGGTACCGGTTGAAGCGAATCGTGAAATTGAGCTTGATCCGAAAAATAATATCATGCAATCCGATGCTTATACCCGGGTTGCAGCGCAAAAAGCAGCATCTCCGATCGGTCCGCCGGCCATGGCTCTGACCGAACGGCCTGAGGCCTCGGCCGGCAAGGCAAGGGTCTACCGACGGTTCCTGCTGCCCGAGTTTTCCTTCAAAGTTGATCAACACTCTCTGACACCGGAAGGTTCAGCGGCGTTATCAATGATTGCCGTCGAATTGAGTCGTGACAACAAGTGGCATGCCCTGCGCATCGATGGCCATACTGACAGTACCGGATCGGATCGCTACAATGACGAACTTGCGTACAACCGTGCAATTGAATATGCCATGCATCTGGTAGCCAAAAACGGACTTGATCCAAGTCGTGTGTTCGTCAGGGGGTTCGGCGAAAAAGAACCGATTGCACCTAATGATACCGCCGAAGGGCGTGCCCAAAACCGAAGAGTTGAAATATTGATACTGGTCCCGGGTGAATAAGAGATCATGAATAAAGCCGTTATTGCAGTCATATTCTTTCTCATAGCAAATTCGGCTTTTGCGGCGGCAGCCCCGGTTGATGACAAATCCGGTAATGCCGATTCATTACTTGAATCCCGTAAAGTTATCTGTAGAATTGAATGTGAATCAGCAGGATCGCGTAGCGTCGAACTGACTGTCTACGACAACCCTCGGGGAGAAAACACCATCCCGGTCGAAATAACCGGCGATAAATAGACGGACTGTTATGGCGAAAATTGACGTATCCAGCTTGTCTGACTGCTTTCTATTCAATGATCTCGATAAAAAAGAGATTGACGTCGTGGCGTCTCTCTTTTACGAGAAAAAACTGGCCGCCGGTAAAACCGTATTTGTAGAACAGATGCCGGGCGAGTCACTTTATCTGATTAAAAGCGGTCGGGTTAAAATTTCAAAACTGATCGCTGAGGGGGATGAGAAAATTCTGGTAACGCTCAATCCCGAGGATGTCTTTGGCGAGATTGCAATACTCGATGGCGCCCCGAGATCGGCGACCGCCAGGGTTGAAGATGATGCGGTACTGCTGAGTATAAAAAAATCAGACTTTGAAAAACTTTGTGCAGCCAAACCCAAAATCGCCCTGACCATCATGCGTAACATCATTACGGTTTTTTCATCCCGAATTCGCGAAAACAATGACGAATACAAAGAGATGCTAATGTGGTCTCTTTCCGAATCTTCCTGACTGGGGGTCAAATGAGATATGCAGCGGTTGTAGGTCTTTTCCTTGCCTTGTTGCTGGCCGGCTGTAGCAGTGTATCCATTGTCCCCAAACCGGAAACCGGTGGCATTATCGGCTCGGCTGACAATTCGATCCGAATCGTCGATTCCGGACTCTCTGTTATGACCCGGGTGCAGGATATGGCAGTCGGTGGTTATGACATTGATACGCCGATTGGCTCATTTTACCTGGTCATCAATAACCTTACCGGTCATGACCTCAATCTTTCTCTCGACAATTTCAAATTAGTCGATTCCGCCGGCAAGGTCTATCAACCGATGCGCCCGGAAGAGGTCAATGCCATTCTTAATCCTGCAATCTCCTATTTCCTGCCATACCCGTTCATCGGTTACTATGATGTTGTCGATCTCGAGCAATATCGGGCTTCATCGGCGATGGCGAGTGAGCGGCCCTACGTCGGCTCCGGCATGGCATCTGTCGAACGGCTGATTCCGCTCGAGACCGGTCTGCTGAAAAATGGTATGCGTAACTCCGGAAGCCTCTATTTCAACATTGAAATCAGCGACCAGAGTATGGTTATCCTGCAGGCTGAATTACCCTCCGGACGACCCGGCAAAAATCTTTCCTTTTCATTCCCTTTTTCCATTGAAAAAAAGTAACGCATTGATTAGAGTCACACCATTCGTTCCACAACAATCCTCACTTTAGCTACGCATTATTCAAACAATCGCTGCGGGAGTTTATCGTGCTTGAATTAATCATGGACAAGGATCTGATCTTCGGTTTGGTCGGCGGCCTCGGGATGTTTCTTTTCGGTATGAAGATCATGTCGGAAGGGTTGCAGAAAATCGCCGGCAACCGCATCCGCAAGATCCTGGCAGCTTTGACCAATAACCGTTTCATCGGCATGCTGGTCGGCCTCGCGGTTACCGCTATTGTCCAGTCCTCAAGTGCGACAACCGTCATGGTTGTCGGCTTCGTCAATGCCGGGCTGATGTCGCTGGTCCAGTCAATCGGCGTTGTTCTCGGAGCGAATATCGGTACGACGGTCACCGCACAGTTGATCGCGTTTAAAATCACCAAATACGCGCTTCCGGCAATCGGTATCGGCGCCGGCCTCAAGTTATTCTCGAAAAGTAAAAAGTGGGTCTATATCGGAGAAATAATGCTCGGCTTCGGTATTCTTTTCTTCGGGCTGTCGGTAATGAAGCATGCCTTCGACCCGGTGAAGGGGAGTGAGGCCTTCCAGGCGATATTTCTGCATGTCGGTGACAATCCCCTGCTTGGTGTTTTAATCGGTGCCATCCTGACGGTTATCGTGCAAAGCAGTAGCGCCACCATCGGCATTACCCTGGCCCTTGCGACCAGTGGCCTGTTGACCTTTGAAGCCAGCGTAGCCCTGATCCTCGGCGAGAATATCGGAACCACGATCACGGCAAATCTGGCGGCAATCGGCACCAACCTGGCAGCCCGGCGGACCGCCCTTGCACATTTTTTATTCAATTTTCTCGGCACGGCCTACCTGCTGATTCTGTTGCCATATTATATGGAATTTATCAGTTATATTACCGCCCCTCTGGTCGGCGGGCCGGCCGACTTCGTCGTCCAGACGGCCGAGCAGGCAGCTGCAATCGGCGCCGCAATCGGCGATAAGCCCTATATCGCCCGCTACATTGCAAACACCCATACCATGTTCAACCTCGTGAATGTTCTTGTCTTCCTGCCGTTTGTCGGGATTTTGGCAAAGGTTTCGACGATGATAATCCCGGGCATTGACGAGGAAGTTGATTTCCATCTCAAGTATCTCGACAACCGTGTCCTGAATACGCCGCCGATCGCCCTCGGCCAGGCCCGTTCCGAAACCAAACGGATGGCCCAGATTGCCTTGAAGAACTACGACCGGACCATGCAGTTCATTAAAGAAGGGGATCTGAAGCGGGTGCAAAAACTTCAGGAACGGGAAGACCTGCTCGACATCATGCAGAAAGAGATCACCGATTTCCTGGTTTCCCTGTCGCAGCGGTCGATTGCCGAAGACACCTCAAAAGAGGTCGCTTCGCTGATGCATATGGTTAATGACATCGAACGGGTTGGTGACCACTGTGAGAATCTCTGGCGCCTTGGCCAGCGGCGCATTGAAGAGAAGGTGCCGTTCTCGGAAATGGCCCTGAACGAACTGGATGAGATATCGGGGCATACCCGGGATTTCCTCAACTATGTGATTACCGCCATGGAAGAGGGTCCATCAGAGGATACCTTTGAAAAATCCGAGGAGATGGAGGATCAGGTTGACAACATGGAGCGATCCCTGCGCAATAACCACATCAGTCGTCTTAACACCGGTGAATGCGCAGTCCTCTCCGGCTTGATCTTTATCGATATGCTGCATAATTTCGAAAAGATAGGTGATCATACGTTCAACCTGGCGGAAGCGGTTGTCGGGAAGAAATAGTGCACGCCTCGATTGATGTCGGATCGAATACCGTACGCCTGCTGATCGGCGAGGTTGTTGCCGGTCAAATCAGACCATCGCACTACGAGAGATATATCACCCGCCTCAAAGGTGGCCAAACGGATAAGGGTCTTGCTCCGGAGGCAATGGAGCGGACCCTTCATGCTTTAAGCCGTTGCAGCGATACAATTCGGCGTTATCAGGTCGAGAGCGTTATAGCGTTCGGTACCGAAGCCTTGCGTACAGCTTCGAACGCCACACAATTCATCGATAATGTTAAACGGAGATTGAACCTCGACCTGCAGATCATCAGCGGAGAACATGAAGCAAGAACCAGCGCCGCCGGCGTTCTGTCAGCGCTTCAACCCTGCCCGGAGTCGGCCATAATCATCGACATCGGAGGCGGCAGCACCGAATTCATAATCGTTGAACAGGGCAAGGTTGTTTTTCAGAAAAGCACTCCTCTCGGCGTTGTCCGGATCGCTGAGGCTCCGGACAGCGATGACCGGTCAAGCTTCATCGGCCGCGCAGTGGAATCATTAAAGCGCGTAATTGCAGCGCAGGGGTTTGAACCGCAGCTGCTGAACCCCTCGATTGCTTTTGTCGGCACGGCGGGAACGATTACGACCCTGGCCGCCATGGACATGGAAATGGCAGAATATGACTGGCGAAAAGTCAACAATCACCAGATGCATCTTGACCGAATTATCCGTTTCAGAAACAGACTTGCCCCGTTAACAACTTCACAACGTGAAGCAATCCCCGGCATGGAAAAGGGGAGAGGCGACCTGATTATCCCGGGCATCGATATCGTCCTTGAATTGATGTCGACTTATCGTAAAAAAACTTTAACTATCAGTGATTTCGGTCTTCTCGAAGGGATCCTTTTGCAAATGGCAGATCCTGCCGCATTTCATTGACAATTCCGGTCCTGTTCAATATCATAAGCCGCTCAATATCTGTTCGGGTATCGAAATCTATTCAAATATATCAAGAAGGTAGATTATGAACAAAACAATCCTCTCAGGGAATGAAGCGTTTGCGCGCGGAGCCCACGAGGCCGGAGTCCGTGTCGCTTCTGCGTATCCGGGCACCCCGAGTACGGAAATCCTTGAAAATATCATCCAGTATCCGGAAATTGACGCCTCCTGGGCGCCGAATGAGAAGGTTGCCCTCGAAGTCGCAATCGGCGCTTCCTTCGGCGGCGCCAGAGCCATGGCCACCATGAAACATGTCGGCCTCAATGTCGCTGCTGATCCGCTTTTCACTCTCTCTTATATCGGTGTCCGGGGTGGCCTTGTCCTGATCGTTGCCGACGATCCGGAGATGCACTCCAGCCAGGATGAACAGGATAGCCGGAACTATGCCAAATTTGCCAAGGTTCCGATGTTCGAACCGGCGGACAGCGAAGAGGCCCGTCTTTACGTTCGGCTCGGTTATGAAATCAGTGAACAGTTCGACACTCCAGTGCTGATTCGTTCGACAACACGATTGTCACACGGAAAATCGGTTGTCAACCTGGAGCCCCCGGTCGCCGGACTTCCGGAACCGTCACTGGAACGCAACCCGGGCAAAATGGTTATGTTGCCATCGAATGCGCGCAACCGGCATCCGATCGTCGAGCAACGAATCCTCGATATGGAAAAATGGGCCTGCCAACAGCCTTTCAACAGGATTGAAGAGGGCGACAGCAGTCTTGGCATTATCACAACCGGCGTTGCGTATCAATATGCCAGAGAAGTCTTCCCGACCGCATCGATATTGAAGCTGGGAATGGTTTATCCGTTGCCGAAACAGATGATCAAGGAGTTCGCCGCGACAGTCGACAAGCTGGTTGTCGTCGAAGAACTCGACCCCTTTATCGAAGAAGCCGTACGCAACATGGGGATCGAGGTCAGCGGTAAAGACCTGCTGCCGATCTGCGGCGAATTTACTCCGGAAAGGATCGAGAGTGCGGTCAAGGGTAAGCCGGTTGACACGGCCTATAAAGTCAGTGAAGAACTGCCGGGGCGCCCGCCAATGTTGTGTCCGGGCTGCGGCCATCGCGGTATCTTTCATATTCTCAAACAACTCGGCGCTTTCGTGACCGGTGATATCGGATGCTACACGCTCGCAGCCCTGCCTCCACTGAGTGCCATGGACAGCTGTGTCTGCATGGGCGCCGGGATCAGTAATGCAACGGGTATCGCCAAGGTTCTTCCTGAGAACGAGCGGCAGAAGGTCGTCGGCGTCATGGGCGATTCGACTTTTCTTCATACGGGCATTAACAGCCTTATGGACCTGGTTTATAACAATTCGACAGCAACGGTCGTTATCCTTGATAATGCAGCGACCGGGATGACCGGCCGGCAGGACAATCCGGCAACCGGGCATACATTGCAAGGCACCGAAGCCCCGACCGTCGACCTGGAAAACCTGTGCAAGGCGCTCGGCGTCAAGCATATCAGGACGATTGATCCGAATGACCTCGATCTGACCCGCAAAACAATGCAGGAGATGATGGCAATTCCCGAACCGTCGGTCGTTATCGCCCGCCGCGTCTGCATGCTTGAAAGACACGGCAACGCAGAGCGGACAACACCTCTGCTCGTTCTCGAAGATAAATGTGTCGGCTGTCGTGCCTGCCAGAAGATTTGCTGCCCGGCCATCTCATGGCGAGAAGGGGCTGGAGAAAAAGGCAAGGGGCAGGCCGTGGTCGATGCATTGCTATGCACTGGCTGCAAAGTGTGTGAACAGGTATGTAAATTCGATGCGTTCGGAGAAGTCGATGGCAAATAATGTGAAGAGTATACTGCTGGCTGGTGTCGGTGGTCAGGGAACTCTGCTGGCCAGTGAAGTCCTGGCAGAAGTGCTGATGCTGGCCGGGTTCGATGTGAAAAAAAGTGAAATTCATGGCATGTCCCAACGCGGCGGAAGCGTGACGTCGCATGTACGCTGGGGGGAGAAGGTGTTTTCACCGCTGATTCCGGCTGGAACCGCCGATATCCTGTTCGGTTTCGAGATCCTGGAGACCTACCGTCATTTACCGATGCTGCGTAAGGGTGGGGCAATCGTAGCCAACGATCTCAAAATAGCCCCGGGGCCGGTTGCCAGTGGTACAGAAAGCTATCCGGATGATATCACGGCCAAACTGAAAGAACAGGTTGATGATGTTTTGCTGGTTGACGGCATGGACAAGGCCAAACAGGCCGGGAATTACCGTACAGTCAACACGGTCCTGCTCGGTGCGCTCTCGAAGCGTATGGATATTTCCGAGGAGTTGTGGCTCAAGGCGCTGGAGAAACTGGTTCCGGAGAAGTTCCTTCAGGAAAACCTTAAGGCTTTCGAACTCGGTCGTCTGGCGTGACACCATCTCTTTAACGGGAGAAATCTATGATCTGGAATGATGAATTTGAAACACTGCCGCGGGAAGCGTTGCAATCACTGCAATTAAAACGTCTGCAACAAACCCTGCAGCGGGTTTACGAATCGGTCCCATTTTATCGCGATTCATTCAACAAGGCGAACCTGAAGCCGGCCGATGTTAAATCCCTGGAGGATCTGCAGCGGGTTCCGTTTACGCTCAAACAGGATATGCGGGACAACTATCCGTATGGCCTGTTTGCCGCACCTCTCGACCAGATCGTCCGTATTCATGCCTCTTCCGGAACAACCGGCAAACCGACCGTCGTCGGCTATACCCGCAAGGACATCGACAACTGGTCGGAAATGATGGCCCGATCGTTCGCTGCCGCCGGTGCCCATGCCGGTGATGTCATTCACAATGCCTACGGATACGGCCTTTTTACGGGTGGCCTCGGAGCTCACTACGGCGCCGAAATGCTCGGCGCATCGGTCATACCGATGTCTGGCGGCAACACCAAACGCCAGATCATGATCATGCAGGACTTCGGTTCGACGGTCCTGACCTGTACACCATCCTATTGTCTCTACCTGGCGGAAGCGGCAGCCGAAGAGGGGGTCGATATCCGCGACCTGCCGCTCAGGGTCGGTATCCATGGCGCCGAGCCATGGAGTGAGCAGATGCGGGACGAGATAGAAGAGAAACTCGGGATCAAGGCGATCGACATCTATGGTCTCTCCGAAATCATGGGGCCAGGTGTCGGAATCGAATGTATCGAAGCGCAAAGCGGCCTGCACATCTGGGAAGATCATTTCATCCCCGAGATTATCAATCCGGAGACGGGGGAAATCCTGCCGTACGGAGAGAAGGGCGAGCTGGTGATAACGACCATCACCAAGGAAGGGATTCCGATGATCCGCTACCGGACCCGGGATATTACGCGAATCATTCCCGAACCCTGCGTATGCGGCCGGACTCACATCCGGCTTGAAAGAATGAGCGGTCGTTCCGACGACATGCTGATAATTCGCGGGGTCAACGTCTTCCCTTCACAGATTGAAAGCATTCTGATGAATATCGAGGGGGTTGAGCCGCATTATCTGCTGGTAGTTGACCGGGACGACAACCTCGATACGCTGGAAGTCCAGGTCGAGGTAAATGAATCGATTTTCTCGGATGAAGTCAAGGTTTTACAGGGTTTAAACAAGGAAATCAGGTACCAGATCAAGGAATTACTCGGCGTGACCTGTGAAGTCAGGCTGGTCGAACCGAAAACCATTGCCCGGAGCGAGGGTAAAGCGCAGCGCGTGATCGACAAGCGTCAGGACGCATAATCGAGACAGGGGGTTGCTATGAAGGTAGAACAGATTTCCATATTTATTGAGAACAAATCAGGACGCCTGGCAGAAGTAACGCGGGTTCTCGGCGACGCCGGGGTGAATATCCGGGCGCTCTCTCTGGCCGACACCTCCGATTTCGGTATCCTGCGCCTGATCGTTGACCAGAACGACAAGGCCAAGGAGACCCTGAAAGCCGAAGGGTTTACGGTCAACAAGACCGAAGTTGTCGCGGTTGAGGTTCCCGATGAACCCAAGGGGCTTTTCAGTATCCTGAATGTTCTCGAAAACGGAAACGTTAATGTCGAGTACATGTATGCATTTGTTGAACGTTGTGGAGAAAATGCCGTCATCATTTTTCGCTTCGATGATATTGAAAGTGCCATCAAGGTCCTGATTGATAACGGAATCACAGTTCTTAAAGGTGAACGTGTCTACCAGATGTAGTCCGCTTCAGCACTGTTATCGATCACAGCCAACACAACAGGAATTATTTTGAGTAGAATCTGGGCTCCGGAAAAAGAGTGTCTCGACCGTGATGAATTAAGCACTCTGCAATTATCAAGACTCAAGAAAACAATTAAAAGAGTCTATGATAAAGTCCCGTGTTATAAGGATAAATTCAAGACCTACGGGATTCATCCCGAAGAGATCCATCACCTCGATGATTTATCGAGGCTGCCTTTTACAACCAAGGAAGATCTCCGCCTGAATTATCCTTATGGCATGTTTGCAGTACCGCTGAAGGATGTTGTCCGCATCCATTCATCATCCGGCACAACCGGCAAACCGACCGTTGTCGGTTATTCGCGAAAAGACCTCGAAAGCTGGACTGAACTTACGGCCCGGTTCATGACTGCGGCCGGGGTTGACGAAAATGACATCGTTCACATTGCCTTTGGATACGGTCTTTTTACCGGAGCATTCGGACTCCATTATGGCGCCGAAAAGATCGGTGCATCGGTCATCCCGATGTCGAGCGGCAATACCGATAAACAGATCATGATCATGCAGGATTATCGGTCAACAGCCCTCGTCTGCACCCCTTCGTACGCATTGACCCTGGCCGACCGGATGGAGAAATCGGGGTATGATATCGACTCCCTGCATCTCAAGGTCGGGCTATTCGGCGCCGAACCGTGGAGTGAAGAGTTACGCAAGGAGATTGAAGCCCGACTCGGCATTGTCGCAACCGACAACTACGGACTCTCCGAGGTCATGGGCCCCGGTGTCGCCGGAGAATGTCTCAACCGGAACGGAATGCACATCTTTGAAGACCATTTTATCCCCGAAATCATCGACCCGGAATCAGGGGAGGTCATGCCGTCAGGCTCTATCGGCGAACTGGTTCTGACCTGCATCAACAAAGAGGCTTTTCCGATGGTCCGCTATCGGACCCGCGATATAACCCGTCTCGATTACGAGCCATGCGCCTGCGGCCGGACCCATGTCCGGATGATGAAAACAATGGGGCGCTCCGATGACATGCTGATCATCAAGGGGGTCAATGTTTTCCCGACACAAATTGAAGAGATTCTGTTCCAGGTAGAAGGGTGTGAGCCGAACTATCAGTTGATTCTCGACAAAAAAGGGGCAATGGACACCCTGGAAATCCATATCGAGGTCAATGAACGGATCTTTTTTGACGAGATGAAGAAACAAAGGGAATTCGTCAGCATCCTCGAACGGAAGCTCGCTTCAAATCTCGGCGTCGGGGCAACGGTCAAGCTTGTCGAACCGTCGTCGCTGACCCGTCACGAAGGGAAGGCTCAACGCATCATTGACAATAGGAACAAGTGACTTAATACACTGTATTTACTACCTTTTATATCTAAAACATGAATGGCGGATAGATTATTGCGGCTTGACATTTCCTCCTAAACAAACCATAATCCGACGACTTTAATCGGGATGTAGCGCAGTCTGGTAGCGCACTTGACTGGGGGTCAAGTGGTCGCTGGTTCGAATCCAGTCATCCCGACCATTCCAGAAAACGGAAGTGATTACAATCACTTCCGTTTTTTTATCGCTTGTCTTCAGAGGAAACAGAATTATAATATAAAGCATACATAAACAAAGAGTTTGCCGGTTTCATGCGGGGTTCAATATATAAAGCCATGACTGAGAAAAGAACCGGACAGGATAAACGCGTCAATATCAAGCTGACGGTAAACTTCGGGACCAGGGATATCAGCAATCTCGGATTTACTGAAGATATATCCGCGTCCGGAATATTCCTGAAAACAGCGAGAGTATATCCGGTTGGCACAAACCTGAAAATAGAGATTACTACTGATGATGGAGAGATTATCCGGATACTGGGATACGTCCATTGGTCAAAAGAGGTTCCACCCAACCTCGTATGGACTGTCAATGATGCGGGGATGGGTATACAGATCATCCGGTTTGTATGTGGACAGGATATCTACTTCAGGCTTTTAAAAGAGTGAAGTAAAGGAGAGGAAGCGGAATGTTTGGGAAGGTAGGCACTGTATCGATTACAATACTTATGCTGAGCGCAATACTGCTGCCGGCAACCCCGGTAAACGCTGAATACCGGTTCACAGACGGCACGGAAATGGATATCCAATGGTATGAACAGGAGAATAAGATTCTCAACAACAAGGTCTGCTTCAATTACGAGAAAGATCGAAGAAAATATCGGCAATGCCGACGTAAGGCAAAAGACTATTTCCGCGAAGAGTGCGACTTTTATGAAATAAAAATCAGAAACACCAAGAAGAAAAAAAGACACATCTACCAGGACGACAAAGAAAAGTTCTGTTCAGCCTTCGAATCCTACCAACCCTAGAAAATAATCAAATAATGTAAGAAAAATGTAAGATTTCCACTGTATAATAAGATGATTTTGAACAACATTGAGGGAGGGGGCCTGAACGATGCGTGGTCATTTGAAAGATGAAATTTACTGTGGTAACTATACTACGAAAGTTGTTCATGATATTACTCGGGAAAAAACCGAATGCCAGCTGAAGGGATGTATTGAAAATGGTGAGGATATTCCTTTTGAGTCTCTGGAATTGGCAGAAAAAGCCGGTTATAAAAAATGCGGGTTCTGCCTGCCATAATATTCGCGCAGCTTTACTCGTCGTTTTGATATGTGCAGTGAGTGCAGCAGCGGTCGCCGCCCCGGTGATCGATCCGAGTCAGTTACCCGTTGAGACGGACGCACCAGAGCCACTTGAAGTGCTCTGGAAAGAACGTTCGGGAGAGATCCTCCTTGAAACTGTCTGCTTTAATTATGCAGATGCTCCAGATAAAAAAGAGGGGTGTCGGAAACTGGCCTTGAAGAAATTTAAAGAGGAGTGTGCGCGCAACAAGGAACTCTATCTCGATTTCTACTACAAGAGATACAAAGAGGCAATGCACAAGTACTGTGATGCTGCAGACGACTTCGGAAAATGATTCATGGCGGTGTTAATCCATTAAATCCAGCAACTTCACTTCATCACAAACCCTTGCACCAACTTCGCTCCATACAGAAATATTTTAAGGCCCAGGAAGAAGAGGGGGCATGTGGTTGATTTAATGCAATTTATTGACAGTCTAAGTGCTGAAGGGACAACCTTAATACTTCTTTTATTCACAGCACTAGTTTTTGGTTTTTTAATCGGGCGAATTAAGGCCTATGTCTTTCATAATCGAGGAGAAGCTTTATTATCGAGTAAAATAAAGCAGAAGTTCCCACCTCCAGACTACCACCTGTTAAACCATGTCACACTTCCGACGAAGGACGGCTCTACTCAAATAGATCACATTCTAGTATCTCGTTATGGTGTATTTGTAATCGAAACAAAAAATTACAAAGGATGGATTTTCGCGAGTGAAAATGCTCGCCAATGGACGCAGGTCTTATACAATACGAAATTCAGGTTTCAGAATCCTTTACGCCAAAACTACAAACATCTTTGTGTTGTTAGGGAACTACTTGATTTCTTGCCACCAGAAAACATTAATCCGGCAGTTGTCTTCACTGGTGATGCATCATTCAAGAAAGGTATTCCAGATGGGGTATTTACGTTATCTGACTTTTTAGACTACGTTACTAGTCGCCCAACTGAGGTAATGTCTTTAAATCGTGTCCAGTTTTGCGTGGGAAGATTGGAAATGAACCGATATTCAGTCACCAAAGAAACAGATCTTCAACACATCAGTAATCTGAGACGTCGGTATGGAGATTTTAAGTAGCTTGAATTCGACATTGACGCATACGTATATATGCAAGCGAAAATTTACTTGAGTAAAGAAGAGGGCGGCCAGATATTTGACCGCCTTTGTTATTTGATGTAATGTACTGAAAATACTATGAATTACTCTAATATTTGCAGGGGGTGTTTTATGATGAAAAATATATTGATAGTAGTTTTTTTGACAATCTGTGTTTGTTCAACAGTTTGGGCAGAAAATGAGGTAGAGAAAGTTTCTTATAAGAAAATGCTCAACCTCAACGCGCAAAACATTCGTCAGATTAAAGAAGGGATGACAATCCCTGAGGTAGTAACCATAATGATGGACTTGCAGGCAAAAGTAAGGAGCGGTCCATTGAATAATCCTTGGAGAATAGAGTATAAGGGGGATACGGAAATATATCACTATTTAACTCGTGGCCATCCTCCGTTTTTACCCATTCTTGAGAACCAGGCAATTCCTGTCATATTCGTTGATGGTAAAGTTACAGCTGTCGGTAGACAATTCCTGAAAGAAGCCCGAAGTAAAGCAAGTCTGGATGAGCCTTTAAACGAAGCACCTGAAGGGACTTTAGAAGAGCGGTTAGCCAAACTTAAAGACTTGCGCGAAAAAGGGCTTATTGATCAACAAGAATATGATTCCCAAAAGAAACGAATTTTAGACAGCATATAATAACGACGCGTATTAATAATGAGGGAATTTATGCACTTGAAATTAGTGTGGGGTATTGTCTTAATAGTTCTAGGTTTAACCCTTTCCTTGTATTGTCTCTTCAATTATCTCCACTTTTCTGGATATGAATATCTTTTCCATGATCTTTCATCCAAAGCTGACGTTGCTTTAAATCTCGCAATATTTGCTAAAGACGAAAATCAATTAAAAGAGTTCTCTGAAAGAATCATGATTCAATATATTGCTTTTGGAGTACTTGGTGTCATCATGCAGATTGTTGGATCATTTTGGATCAGAGACTACACTCAGCATGCTGAGAGGATGCAAAGGCTTTGTAGTGATAAGTTATAAAGATGATCTTATTGAATCTTTTTGGAGGGGTGTCAAATGCGATCAATTCTCGTTGTACTTTTCTTTTCACTGATACTACCAGCTTCAGCTTTTTCAATTCCCCTTAAAATCACATCTTATGTCAGGGAAACAGGAATTATTGACGGCGCGACAATAACCTCTACTGGCTACCTTGAATTTTCTGGAATTAGCCATGGCGAAATTATTGTTAAGAGAGGTGGCAATTTACTTTCCACAGGAGTTGCAAAAGGTGGTATCTCCAATAATGGTGGAACTGTTAAAATTACCGGCATAACTCCTGTTGTTTTTGCAAATTCAGGAACGACAACGATTCACGGCATTGTAGATATTGTTAAAGGGAACGGGAAAGTAATATATAAAAGTGGTGCCGTCGTTGGAGGAAAGAAAATCAAATAAATCGACAATGACGCATAACGCATAGTTGTGTAACTTAGTAATGATTTCAGGTACATAGCTCTCCCTACCCAAAATCGCTGACCAGGGCTTGTCAGACAAAAGTGCCGAATGTCTGACACAAATGTCAAATTTTTTGTGAATAACCTCCTTTCTGATTCTTCGAATTTAGCCTTCCAGAGGCACGAACGATCATCAAAACGACCTCGTGGTTGGCCCAGGGATGATTTTGCCGTTTGAGGGCCTGATTCGTTGCTTTAATCGCCTCATGGCGATCCATTCCCTGCTCGAAAAGCTGGTCGAAGAGGGAGAGAACCTTGCCCTTGAAAGCTTCGGTCTCCAGCCGGCGCTGCTCGATCTCCACTGGATCGACCGCCTTATGCTCGGCCAATTTCATCCGTGATTGACGCTCTACAACCCGCATAAACTCGTGCATTGTCGACAAAAAGGTCATGAACGACTTGGTCATTCCGAGCGGTAACGAGAACACCAAATCAACGCGGCCATCGCGGATCTGCTTCACCTGGTAATCGATCGAGGCGTCAGGGTCCAGGAGGTCGAACGAGCGAATCGGATCTGAGAAATGACGATCGATGTCTTGGAGGATCCGATCCGCATCCGGTTCACGGCCTCCGGGCGAAGCTCCAGCTGCGGATCGCTTAGTCGTCATGACTCAGAACCGTGAGCCCCGGATCTCGAGGAGTGAACTGCCGCTCATCGAGAAACCTGACGACCAGGTGACGGACCAGGGCCGAGACAGCAATCGATTCATGCCGAGCGATCGACTGTAACCGATCCGCATCCTGGGACGTGAGCCGGAAGGTGACACGCTCGGGGTAGAAGAGGGACGATCCCCGTCCAAATTGCCGTTTTTTTGTCATACAAAAACCTCCGAAAATTGCGTTTCTGTACTACGAAAACGCCAGTCTGTTTGTCTGACACGCTAAACTATTGAAATCATTAGAGCGCCATATCGTAAGTTACTGAAATCCTTTAAAAGTAGTGATTCCCATAAATGGGACTTAGTTCGGGTGTTACTGTTACCCGAAGTAGGATTTCGGCACCTGGTCAAAAATCAGCTGACCGAGATCCGCGATCTCCTGGTCGGTGTAGCCGTAAAGTTTCAACTCCTCGATGAACAGATCCGCGATCAGTTCCAGGTTGTGATCCGGGATCGCTTCGTCACAGATCCTCTGATTGATCTTGCAGGATCGGTGTAGGGCATTCGAGTACCTGGTACTGAACTCCGGATCATCGAGGAGGTGATCCTGGTCTTTTGAAAGATCGACTTGTGTGTTCATGTTTTTCCTTTCGTTGATCAATCCACAGTCAGACGCTCGCAGGGCGTACCGGGAGCAGCAGGGCATGCGGCCCGTATTCGCCGCCTGCCGCTCCCGGTACTGCGCGCTAACGGCCAGAGGCCGTCACTGCCTGTGGATTGATTTCTGATTATGTACTCTCTCTACACATAACGTCGCATAAGATATATTATGTAAACTAATAAGTTATAGAAAGCATCACAGAAAGGTGAAGATGAGTTGGCGGGGATAGCCTATTAATTTAGTGGGCAATTTGACAGTGAAATGTCGATATCGCCTATCGGATGAAAACGATACCAAAAAGGCCTATACCAAACCCTTGCCCAGGTCAAGAAAACCGCTTAGAAGGCAAATTTCGCAGCCTATTATTTGCGCAAAACCCTATAATTTCAATCATTTATAAATTTTATACCGAGAACAGGATATGTCAAAAATAACGGCTGCATCATTCGTAGCGAAGCGACCCTGGCAGAATTTTCGTTCTATTGTTCATTTCGAATCCATACGAAAGCCGTTCCGGATTATTGATCGCACCCAGTATATGGATAATAACGGCAATCCATTGGCGTAGCTGACACTTTGTCATCAAATGCGATCATAGTGAACAAGTAAACGCCTTTCAGGGAATCGAAATTTGCTGGACAGGATTGACAAAACAGGCGAGGCAGGGAATTCAGCCGGAACAGACCTGCACAGGCTAATCACCGAAACGGAACCTCCCTCCCCCTCTTTTCACTCTGCGCCCTCTTCTGAGTCAGCCGATATTCGCCAGCTCAAGACGCGACCCCCAGCGCTGCTTCAGGGTATGACGCAGCGCTTCGTACCTTTCTGAGGTCAGAAAATCGGGACGGTTTGCATACTCAAAAGCATCTTCTCGCGCTTCTTCAAGGATGCGGCTGTCGCGCAACAGATTGGCAATCCGGAAATCAGGAACTCCAGACTGTCTGGTGCCGAGGAATTCCCCCGGGCCGCGCATCTCAAGGTCAACTTCGGCAATCTTGAAACCGTCATTCGTTTCACACATGGTTTGCAGACGCCGCAGGCCATCATCGGAACATTGCAGGCTACGCATCAAGATACATTCGGAAATACCGGCGCCACGTCCGACCCGGCCGCGCAATTGGTGCAGTTGGGACAATCCGAATCGCTCAGCATGTTCAATCATCATGATCGTTGCCCTGGGCACATCAACCCCGACCTCGATGACCGTTGTCGTGACCAGAACATCCAGTTGACCGTTCTTGAATGAAGTCATCACCGATTCTTTTTCATCAGACTTCATTTGCCCATGCAGCAGGCCAACCGTTAGATCACTGAAAACCCCTTCCTGCAGCTGACGATGAGCTTCACAGGCAGCAAGCAGGTCCGATTTTTCACTCTCTTCGACCAGTGGGTATACGATATAAGCCTGGAATCCCGAATCAACCTGTTCGCGAATCTTTCGATAGGCCCGATCCCGGTTACTGTCTCCAATCATCGTAGTTTTTACCGGAGTCCTGCCGGGCGGCATCTGATCAATAACCGAAAGCGCAAGATCACCAAATACCGTCATCGCCAGTGTTCTCGGAATCGGAGTGGCCGTCATCACCAGGATATGCGGGTTGATCCCCTTTTTTTTGAGAACGGCCCGCTGTTTTACACCGAAACGATGCTGTTCATCTACAATTCCGAGTCCGAGACGCTTGAATTCGACACCTTCCTGCAAAACGGCATGGGTGCCAACGACCATATCGATACGCCCTTCCTTTATTGCCTGTAGCGTCTCATTCTTGTTTTTTGCTGTCATCGATCCGGTCAACCGGGCAATCTTGAGCCCTAATTGCTCAAACCATGGCACAAAGTTCAGGTAATGCTGCTCAGCGAGGATCTCGGTCGGAGCGACAACCGCAACCTGGCAATCGTTCTCGATCGCGACGAGAGCGGTCATCAGGGCAACCAGGGTCTTACCACACCCGACATCGCCCTGAACCATCCTGTTCATCGGGTGCGGTTGCATCAGATCCTTTTTTATTTCGCCGAGAACACGTCGCTGGGCATCGGTCATCGCAAACGGCAGCATCTCGACGAGAGGACGGGTGTAGGTGTGATTGACCTCAAACGGAATTCCGGGCTCGATAATCACACCGCGTCTTTTCAGGGCCATCCCGAGTTCAAGAAAAAAAAATTCATCGTAAACAAGAGAGCGCAGCCCAGCATCTAGTCCGCGTTCGAGCTGATCAATGGCTGTGTCGTTTGCCGGCCAATGAACTGAATGAATCGCCTTCTCGATTGGAATGAGATTGCGTTTTTTGAGCAGTTCTTGCGGCAGATCGGTTTTGATCGTTCCCGCGAAGCGTTCAACAGCATCCTTCCATATCTTTCTTGCCGTCTTCTGGTGCAGACCTTCGGTCAATGGATAGACCGGAAGGATCCGGCCATAATTTAATGAATTACTTGAAAGGTGGGATTCAAAGGTCTCATTTTCACGTAAGATTTCAACGTCAGGATGATGCACTTCGCGGACAGCACCATAACGTTTCACCTCACCAATAAAAAACGCCTTACGGCCGACCGTAAAGCGTTGCTTCATCCATTGTTTTTTGTAACGGAACCACTTTAAAGAGATTTGGCCGGAACCATCACCGACAACAACCTCGTAAATACCGCGCCGGGACCGTTTTGTTACCGTTTCTCCGGCAACAAGAATTTCTCCGGCAAAAACCTCCTGAACTCCATCCCTGAGTTGCGAGATCTTCCTGATTTCGCGGCGATCCTCGTATCGATGCGGCAGACGATAGAGAAGATCCTCTACCGTTTCAAGACCCATTTTATTTAATCGCTGCAAGACAGCAGGACCGACACCACTCAATCCGGTCAGCAGAACTGCTGAATTGTCACGATTATTTTCCAGGACCAGGCCCTCCGCGTTATTTCAGGAAGTTTTTCACTTCTCTGAGGAGCTCTTCCGGATCGAGTCCATGCGCGATTGCCCCTTTTTCAATGGTTTCGTGTTCGACACCACCGCAACCGAGGCATCCAAGATTGAATCGATCTTTCAGGAATTTCCCGAGCTGCTGATCCTTTTTGAGCAATTGCCCCAATGTTGTTTCAAGATTGATTGATTTACTGGTCATGTTTTTCACTCATAGATAACATCGGTCACTTCGTATACTTTAACACCTGAAGGGACCCGAATTTTAACTTCATCATCAACGAAATGTCCGATCAGAGCCTTTCCGACCGGGGATGTCACCGATATTTTTCCGAGCTTGATGTTGGCCTCATCCTCTCCGACTATCTGGTATGTTACCTCGTTTTCGGTATCGACATCAAAAAGAGTTACCTTGGCGCCAAAAACTATTTTTTCCGTATCGAGTTCTGACGGATCGATAACCTGGGCCCGGGCAATCTTGTCGTTGATCTCCTGAATCCGCCCCTCAATCATCCCCTGACGTTCTTTGGCGGCATCATACTCAGCATTTTCCGAAAGATCACCGTGACCACGGGCCTCGGCTATATCGGCCACGACCTTGGGCCTTTCGACGCGAATAAGGTTTTTCAGCTCCTGCTGAAGGCTCTGATAACCTGTGGGAGTCATCGGTACCTGATTTGACATGAGTTTAGTTCCTTTGCAATAAAATGACCGGGCGGGGTAAACCCCGCCCGGCTGTAAACAAGTCTGTATGTCGTGCTTATTTCGAGGGATAATACTCCTGAATCGGCGTTGAGTCAAGGCTTTCCCGCTTCATTGCCAGGATCCCGTCAACCGCGGCCCGGATGCCGGCGACGGTTGTAAAGTAGGCAACATTACCCATCAGTGCTTCACGACGTATTGAAAACGAGTCAACAATCGACTGGGCGCCGAACGTTGTATTGAAGACCATATCGATCTGTTGACTCTTGATCGCATCAACACAGTGAGGCCGCCCCTCCTTGACCTTGTTGATTGTTTCGACTTCGACCCCGTGCTCATTGAGGTAGGAAGCAGTTCCTCCTGTTGCCATGATCCTGAATCCGGCCGCAACGATCCGTTGTACAGGTTCGAGGATATGCTTCTTGTCCGAATCCTTGACACTGACGAACACGGTTCCCTGCAGCGGCAGGTTGACCCCTGCCCCGAGTTGCGCCTTGGCAAATGCCTTACCAAAATCATAGTCGATGCCCATGACTTCGCCGGTTGATTTCATTTCCGGGCCGAGCAACGTATCGACTCCCGGGAATTTGACGAACGGGAAGACCGATTCCTTCACCGAGACATGCTTTGGCACAATTTCACCCTCGATCCCCTGGTCCTTGAGGGAGCGGCACGCCATAATCCTGGCAGCTATCTTGGCCAGAGGCCGGCCGGTTGCTTTTGAGACAAAGGGCGCGGTTCGACTGGCGCGCGGGTTGACCTCGATAAGGTAAACATCATCATCCTTGATCGCAAACTGGATATTCATCAGGCCGCTGACATCGAGCTCCAGCGCCAGGGCAATCGTCTGTCGACGAATTTCATCAATAAGAGGTTCTTCGAGCGAATATGGCGGCAGGGCACAGGCCGAGTCACCGGAATGAATTCCGGCCTCTTCGATATGCTGCATAATGCCGCCGATAACGACATCGGTTCCGTCGGCGAGAGCATCAACATCGATCTCAATGGCATCCTCGAGAAACTTATCAACCAGAATCGGATGTTCCGGTGAGGCATCAACTGCATACTTCATGTAATTTCTTAGCTGTTCGGTCTCGTAAACGATCTCCATGGCCCGGCCGCCGAGGACATAGGAAGGGCGAACGACAACCGGATAACCGATCTGCACCGCGATTTTTTCAGCTTCTTCAAACGAACGGGCGATACCGTTATCCGGCTGTTTCAGATCGAGTTTATGCAACAGGGCCTGGAATCGTTCCCGGTCCTCGGCGCGGTCGATCGCATCCGGAGTCGTGCCAATAATCGGAACCCCTTCCCGCTCCAGAGCAACTGCGAGCTTGAGCGGGGTCTGCCCGCCGAACTGGACGATCACGCCATCCGGTTTCTCGGTATGGACGATTTCGAGAACATCTTCAAGGGTTAGTGGCTCGAAATAGAGACGATCCGATGTATCATAATCGGTCGAGACCGTCTCCGGATTGCAGTTGACCATAATCGTTTCAAAGCCATCTTCGGCCAGGGCAAAAACTCCATGTACGCAGCAGTAGTCAAACTCGATGCCTTGCCCTATCCGGTTCGGGCCACCGCCAAGAATCATGATTTTCTTCTTATCTGACGGCTCGGCCTCACACTCCTCCTCATAAGTCGAGTAAAGGTAGGGCGTAAAGGCCTCGAATTCGGCACCGCAGGTATCGACCCGTTTATAAACCGGACGGATACCGGCCTCCTGACGATAGGCGCGGATTGAATCTTCATCTGTCTTCCACAGAACAGCCAGGCGCTTATCGGAGAAACCGAATTGCTTGGCCTCATGCAGGGATTCTTTGAGCAGGGAGCCCTTCTTGTGAAACTGGTCGGCCGAATCGATCAGTGCCCGCTCCATCTCGACAATCTGGCTGATATTATCGACGAACCAGGGGTCAATTCCGGTCAGCTTGAAAATCCTGTCAACTGTGAAACCGGCACGCAAGGCATCAGCCAGGTACCAGAGACGTTCCCAATTGGGAACCCGGAGTTTTGCTTCAAGGTCGGACAGCTCATCCTGGCTCAAGCTCCGGCGATAATCTCCCGGTTCCGCAAACATGCGACTTTCGAAACCACTGGAGCCTATTTCAAGAGACCGCAACGACTTCTGGAAAGACTCCTTGAAGGTCCGGCCGATCGCCATTGCTTCACCAACCGACTTCATCTGGGTCGTCAGGGTCGCATCAGCTTGCGGAAACTTCTCAAAAGTGAACCGCGGCACCTTGGTCACAACATAATCGATGGTCGGCTCGAAGGCGGCAAAGGTCTCCTTGGTAATATCGTTCGGTATTTCATCCAGGGTATAGCCGACCGAGAGCTTGGCCGCGATCTTGGCGATCGGGAAGCCGGTCGCTTTCGAGGCCAGAGCCGAAGAGCGCGACACCCGGGGATTCATCTCGATGATAACCATCCGGCCATCGACCGGATTGATCCCGAACTGGATATTCGAACCGCCGGTTTCAACCCCGATCTCGCGGATAATCTTGAGCGAGGCATCGCGCAGCAGCTGGTACTCCTTGTCGGTCAGGGTCTGGGCCGGAGCAACAGTGATTGAATCTCCGGTGTGAACGCCCATCGAATCGAAGTTTTCAATCGAGCAGATGATGACGACGTTGTCGGCCAGATCGCGCATAACCTCGAGTTCATACTCTTTCCAGCCGATCACCGACTCCTCGACCAGAACCTCGTCGGTCGGAGATGCCTCGATACCGGCCATAACCATCCGTTCATACTCTTCGCGGTTATAAGCGATGCCACCACCGGTGCCGCCAAGTGTGTATGAAGGTCGGATGATTGCCGGGAAGCCAACATGTTCAACAACCTGCATCGCCTCGTCGTAGCTATGTGCAAACCCGGAGCGCGGAACCTCGACCCCGATCTTGTCCATCGCCTGTTTAAACAGGGTTCGATCTTCGGCCTTTTCAATCGCCTCGAGCTTGGCCCCGATCATTTCGACGCCGAATTTTTCGAGGGTTCCATCCCTGGCAACCGTCACTGCCGTATTGAGAGCGGTTTGTCCGCCAAGGGTCGGCAACAACGCATCGGGGCGCTCTTTTTCAATAATCCGGCGCAGGGTTTCCGGGGTCACCGGCTCGATGTAGGTCCGATCAGCAAAATCAGGATCGGTCATGATTGTCGCCGGATTCGAGTTGAGCAGAACGACCCGGTACCCCTCTTCCTTGAGAGCCTTGCAGGCCTGGGTCCCGGAGTAATCAAATTCACAAGCCTGGCCGATCACAATCGGTCCGGCTCCGATAATCAATATGGTTTTAAGATCTGTACGCTTTGGCATCAGTTTTCCAATTCATGCAGTTAAACGTTTTTTTTGAAATTATCCATCAAATCAATAAAACGACCAAACAGGTAACGGGCATCGTGCGGGCCCGGAGAAGCTTCGGGGTGATATTGTACCGAGAATGCCGGCAAGTTATTGTGACAGATCCCCTCAACGGTAAAGTCATTGAGATTTATATGGCCGACCTCGGCCAGGCCTTTGATTGAATCTGAATCAACGGCAAAGCCGTGATTCTGTGAAGTAATCTCGACATTGTGGCCGTCCCCTCTCCGGACCGGTTGATTACCGCCACGATGACCGAATTTCAACTTGTAGGTTTTGCCACCGAGAGCGATTGCCAGCAACTGATGGCCGAGGCAGATGCCGAACAGCGGAACTTTGCCAAGCAGTTGACGGATATTTTCCTGGGCATAAGTAATCGGTTCCGGATCGCCGGGACCGTTGCTTAAAAAGACACCATCCGGGTTCATCGCCATAACTTCGTCGGCCGGAGTATCGGCCGGGACAACAGTGACATCACAGCCGTGATCAACCAGGTTGCGCAGGATGTTCCGCTTGATTCCGAAATCGTAGGCAACAACCCTGTACTTCGGATTTGCCGGCGCCGCCCGGTACCCTGACTCCAGATCCCAGGTCCCCTCGCTCCAGTGATACGGCTCCTCACAGGTCACCTCCCGTACCAGGTCACGACCAACCAGGCCCGGTGCCAGACCGGCTTTGGCAACGAGGCTCTCCGGATCGAGATCAATCGTCGACAGAACCCCGACCTGGGCCCCTTTGGTTCGGATATGGCGAACCAGGGCCCGGGTATCGATCCCTTCAATCCCGATGATATTATTCTCCTTGAGATAAGAATCAAGAGTCATCTCCGAACGCCAGTTGCTCGGCGTCGAACAGGCTTCCTTGACGATAAAACCGGAGAGGAACGGTCGGCGGGATTCGACGTCTTCAGAATTGATACCGTAATTACCGATCTTGGTATAGGTCATCGTGACTATTTCGCCACAATAAGATGGATCGGTCAGGATCTCCTGATAACCGGTCATGCTGGTATTGAACACAACTTCCCCGGAAATCTCGCCGGTGGCGCCGATTGAGCGGCCTTTGAAAACGCGGCCATCGGCCAGGGCCAGTAAGGCTTGCATATACGTGATACTCCTTTAACTAGTCTCTTGCGTAAACAGTTTTTCCGGCCAGAATTGTCCGGACCGCAGCACCCTTCATGATCCATTCATCAAAAGGTGTGTTCTTGCTTTTTGAAACCAGATCCTGGGCCGAAACAGTCCATTCGAGTTCAGGATCAATAATCGTGATATCCGCCGTTGCACCGACCGACAGTGTCCCGCGCGCAATACCGAGAGCATCACAGGGACCATTGGTCAGCTTGGCTATGGCGGCGCTGAGATCGAGAACACCATCGGTCACCAGCTGCAGGGTTAACGGCAGGGCTGTTTCAAGACCGACAATACCGTTCATGGCGATGGCAAATTCAACATTCTTCTCGTCAATATGATGCGGCGCATGATCGGTTGCAATTGCGTCAATCGTGCCGTCCGCCAGTCCGGCCCGAACGGCATCCATGTCATCGGAACTGCGCAATGGCGGATTCATCTTGGCGTTGGTATTGTATCCGCGGACCGCTTCATCGGTCAGCGAAAAATGGTGCGGAGTCGCCTCGGTAGTCACGCGAACCCCTCTCTTTTTGGCCTGACGCACGATTTCAACCGCACCCCGGGTCGAGATATGGGCGATATGGAGGCGGCCACCGGTAAATTCGGCAAGCATGACATCACGGGCAACCATGGCATCTTCAGCGACCCATGGAATCCCCTTGAGTCCGAGCTCTGCGGCCACCGGGCCGTCATTCATCACACCGCCCGCGACGATACTCAGATCTTCGGCGTGAGAAACAATCGCCGCGTTGAACGGCTTGGCATACTCGAGTGCCCGGCGCATGATTTCACCATCGCTGACCGGGCCGCCGTCATCAGAAAATGCGACACACCCTTCTGCCTTGAGTTCCCCCATTTCCGAAAGAGTCTCACCCTTGGAGCCCTTGGTAATCGTTCCGACCGGAAAGACATTGGCCGAACCCTGATTTGCAGCTTTATCAAGGATATAGGTAACGACCGCCTTGTTGTCGATCACCGGCTTGGTGTTCGGCATACAGGCGATAGAAGTAAAACCGCCGGCTGCTGCCGATGCGGTTCCGGAAACGATATCTTCCTTGTACTCGAGACCCGGATCACGCAAATGGACGTGGATATCGACCAGGCCCGGCGTCACCAGCAGTCCCCCGGCATCTATCGTTTCATCGGATTTTGCCTTCAGTGATTTACCAACTTCGGCAATCTTGCCATCCTTGACCAGGATATCAAGGGTATCGTCTATGTTGTTGGCGGGATCAATGACCCGTCCGTTCTGAATCAGCATATTCATAAGTCTCTCCATTTACCTGAAATTATCCGATTTTATTCAACATCCATTTTTTCGGCGCCGCTCACCAGATACAAAAGTGCCATCCGAACGGCGACCCCGTTTTCAACCTGATCGAGAATGACGTTCTGCGGACCGTCGGCAACAGAGGTCGATATTTCAACACCCCGGTTCATCGGGCCGGGATGCATAACAATCGCATCATCCTTGGCCAGTTTCAGTTTTTCGGGATTGAGGCCGTAAAAACGGGAATATTCACGCAGGGTCGGCAACAGGGTGTTGGCCTGACGTTCCAGCTGAATCCGGAGCATCATCACCACATCAACCCCGGTGATCGCATCTTCGATATTGTCGTAAATGATCGCCCCGTGTTTTTCGAAACCGACCGGAATCATCGTTCCCGGACCGGCCAACCGGACTTCCATGCCGAGTTTGGTCATGGCAAACAGATTGGACCGGGCAACACGACTGTGAGCGATATCACCAATAATCGCAATCTTGAGCCCGTCAAATGCCCCTTTTGACTCCCTGATCGTCATCAGGTCGAGCAGCGCCTGACTCGGGTGCTCGTGCGTGCCATCACCGGCATTAACGATCGAACAATCAACCCGTTCGGCAAGGTAATGCGGCGCCCCGGAATGATTATGCCGCATCACGATAATATCGGGCGCCATCGCCTCGATGTTCCTGGCTGTATCTTCAAGGGTTTCCCCTTTACTGACTGATGAGCCCGAGCTCGAAATATTGACCGTATCGGCGGAAAGACGCTTGCCGGCGATTTCAAAAGAAAGACGGGTCCGGGTGCTGTTTTCGAAGAAAGCATTGATGATGGTTTTGCCACGCAGGGTTGGAACCTTCTTGATGTCACGCTGGTTGATCTCCTTGAAACTCTCAGCCGTATCAAGGATAAGTTCAATGTCTTCGCGGGAAAGGTCCCTGGTCCCGAGGATATGCTTGTGGCGGAATGACATCGTTGACCTCCTCTGTTCCTTACTGTTTTTCCAGTCGGACTTCGACCGGACAGTTATCGTCATCAAATTCGACCTGCACCTTTTCGTTGCGGGTGGTCGGGATGTTGCGGCCGGTGTAATCAGAACGGATCGGGAGCTCGCGGTGGCCGCGATCAATCAGAACCGCCAGCTGGATTGAACTCGGCCGGCCAAAATCCATTAACGCATCCATGGCAGCCCGGATCGTCCGGCCGGTAAAAAGCACATCATCGACCAGCACAACCTTCTGTTCATCGAGGGCAAACGGGATATCGGTTTTCCCGACCGGCAAAGATCCCCTGGAACCGAGATCATCCCGATACATGGTGATATCGACAGCACCGATATTCAATTTCACTCCTTCGATTTCATTAATACGGATTGCAATCTGTTCTGCGAGATAGGCTCCACCGCTCCGGATCCCGACCAGAACCAGGGACTCGGTCCCCTTGTTGTTTTCAAGAATCTCATGAGCAATCCGGGTCAAAGCCCGCTTGACCCCGGCTTGATCAAGAATAACAGTATCCTTAACCGACATCTGTATCCTCCCCGTTCTGATAATCAGGCACAAAAAAATACCTTTTCGCACACGCGCAAAAAGGTACTGTTATCATTTTCTGGTGAATCCGGATCATATTTACCACCTTTTCTGACCTCTCTGGATCAGATTAAAAGGATTGGACCGTTAAAGGTCTAATTTCGATTTTGTGGAATATATCGTGTCAGCTTAATTCAGTCAATACCAGATTTCGTGTTTTCATGAAAAATCACTCGATCAACTGACCGATCCGTTTCCAGCGAACATTGGTGTCTCGATTGTCCCACGACCAGTACTTGATAAAAGCGAGCCCCTTGATATTGTCGCGCGGAACAAAACCCCAGAAACGACTGTCGCGGGAGTTATCCCGATTATCACCGAGGACAAAATAGCGGTCGGCCGGCACGGTCACTTCGTTCATGCAGTCGCGAACGCGTTCGGACGCCGATCGGGTCCAGCTGCCGATGTCACTGCATCCCGGGATGAGATAAGGAGACTTGTGAACTTCCTGATCAATCCGGTAAGGCTCACCATTGACAAATACCTGTTTGTCCCTGATCGAAACCGTGTCGCCCGGAACACCAACGATTCGCTTGATAAAATCCTTACGGGTAAAGTAATTCAGATCCTTATTGACCGTATCAACCGGCCATTCAAAAACGATAACATCACCGCGTTGCGGGTTGCGGACGGGAAAATAGCGTTAGTTACCGACAAAGGGGATCTGGGTTCCGTATATGAATTTATTAACAAGCAGGTGATCGCCAACCAGCAGCGTATCCTCCATCGAACCTGACGGAATCTTGAATGCCTGGATCACAAAAGAGCGGATAATCAAGGCCAGGATACCGGCAACGATAATCGCCTCGGACCATTCCCGGTACCAGGGCTTTTTCGGACGCCCCTTCTTGTCCAATTCTATTTTCTGTGTTCTTTCATGGTCTTTTGACATTAACCCTACTCTTTCACTTTAAGTATTGCCAAGAAGGCTTCCTGCGGCAACTCAACGCTGCCGACCTGCTTCATCCGCTTCTTACCCTCTTTCTGCTTCTCGAGAAGTTTCCGCTTCCGGGTGATATCACCACCATAACACTTGGCCGTAACATCCTTGCGTAGAGCCTTGACCGTTTCGCGCGCTATTACTTTATTGCCGATTGCCGCCTGAATCGCAACGACAAATTGCTGTCGCGGAATAAATTCTTTCATCTTGGAGACCAGATCGCGACCGCGAAATTGCGATTTATCACGATGCACAATCAAAGAAAGCGCATCGACAATCTCGCCGTTGATCATGACATTCAGGCGAACAAGGTCGCTCGGGCGATAATCGAGTGGTTCGTAATCGAGCGAACCGTAGCCACGCGATATGGTTTTCAGACGATCATAAAAATCGAGGACAATTTCATTGAGCGGCAGTTCATAGGTCACCATAACCCGGTTTGACGAGAGGTACCTGAGTTCACGCTGAATGCCTCGCTTCTCTTCGCACAGGGCGAGAACGCCGCCGACAAAGTCATTCGGCACATGTACGGTTGCCAGGATGAACGGTTCTTCGATTTTCTCAATATGCTGGACATCGGGCAGCTTGTTGGCGCTATCAACATTAAAGAGGTGCCCCTTGGTATCAGTCACCTTGTATACGACAGTCGGTGCCGTGGTGATCAGATCGATCCCGAACTCGCGCTCAACCCGCTCCTGGATGATTTCCATGTGAAGCAAGCCGAGAAAGCCGCAACGAAAGCCAAAACCGAGGGCCACGGAATTTTCCGGCTCGAATGAGAATGATGAATCATTGAGACTCAGTTTTTCCATCGCATCGCGCAGAGCGTCGTAATCGCCGGTATCAATCGGATAAAGACCCGAAAAGACCATTGGCTTGACTTCCTTGAAGCCCGGCAACGGCGCGGTTGCCCCATGTTTTTCATGGGTAATGGTATCACCGACCTTGGCATCCTGAACCGTTTTGATGCCGGCGATAATAAAACCGACCTCGCCGGCCGCAAGTGATTTCATTTCAACCATGTGCGGGGAGAATACGCCGAGTTTGAGCACTTCATACGACTTACCGCTCGCCATCAACTTGACCCGGTCGCCCTTTTTCAGTTCCCCCTCTTTCAGACGAACGAGGATAACGACCCCTTGATAGGAATCATACCAGGAGTCGAAAATAAGGGCCTTGAGCGGTGCCGTGGCATCACCCTCCGGCGGCGGAAACTTGGTTACGATCGACTCGAGGATGTCGTGAATGCCGATACCGGCCTTGGCGCTGGCGTGAACAGCATCAGAAGCATCGATACCGATAACCTCTTCAATGTCGGCCTTGACCGATTCCGGGTCGGCACTCGCCAGGTCAATCTTGTTGAGAACCGGAAAAACCTCAAGATCCTGGTCGATCGCCAGGTAAACGTTGGCAAGGGTCTGGGCCTCGACTCCCTGGGAGGCGTCGACAACCAGCAGCGCGCCTTCGCACGCCGAAAGGGAACGACTGACTTCGTAATTAAAATCGACGTGTCCCGGGGTGTCGATCAGGTTGAGGATATAAACCTCTCCGTCATCAGCCTTGTAATTGAGACGGACCGACTGAGCCTTGATCGTAATCCCGCGTTCACGCTCAAGATCCATCTTATCGAGGAACTGGTCAGTCTTCTCCCGATCGGTGAGCGCACCGGTCTCATCAAGCAAACGATCGGCAAGGGTCGATTTGCCATGATCGATATGGGCAATGATGGAAAAATTTCGGATATTACTTTGCTTCATCTCAATATTTCTGTCTGGCCGGGGAGAAATGGTAACGTGGTAAGATATAGGTTAAGCGACTGCTTGTAAAGGGATTATCGATTTTGCAAGCTGAAAATTCCGATTCAAATCCTTGAGCCATGACAAGCACGAACGGGGTCCGGCAGAAATGACCGGACCCCGTTCGCCAGCGATTAGAATCAGGTTGCTAAATTGCTGCCAGCGCAGCATCGTAATCAGGTTCCTGGGCGATCTCCGGAACCTGTTCGGTATAAACAACCTGGCCATTTTCATCAACAACGACGATTGCCCGCGAAAGAAGCCCGGCGAGCGGACCGGTCGTAATGGTCACACCATAATCCTGCCCAAAATCTCCGTTTCTGAACACTGAAAGAGGTTCGACGTTATCCAGACCCTCTGCGGCACAAAAACGTTTATGAGCAAACGGCAGATCAGCCGAAATACAGAGCACTGTCGCCTGGCCACTCGCTTCTTCGTTGAACTTACGGACCGACGCAGCGCAAACATCAGTATCGATGCTCGGAAAAATGTTCATCACGACTTTCTTACCTTTCAAGTCAGAAAGTTTCTGTTCCGCCAAATCGGTTTTAACCAGTGTGAAATCGGGAGCAGCCGTCCCGGAAGCCGGCAGCTGGCCAATGGTTTCAATCGGATTCCCTTTCAGGGTAATGTTTGCCATGTGGAACCTCCTAAACGTTGAGCAGTTATGATTTACGAACCACCTCAACCCGATAGCCATCGGGGTCGGTAACGAAGTAAAATTTCGCCTGGCCGCCGGCCAGGCCCTTGAGATCGGTCATCTCAAGCCCCATCTCCTTATGCTTCTGGTGAGAACCTTCAAGGTCCTCGACGCTGACCGCGACATGGGAGTAACCATCGCCGATCGTGTAAGGCTCTTCCTGACCATAATTATAGGTCAATTCTATCTCAAAATCAGAACCGGGCGCTTTCAGATAAGAGAGTGTAAAATCTCCGGGAAAATCCTTTTTGCGTGAAATTTCAAAGCCGAAAGCTTCAATGTAGAATTTTTCCGATGCCTCGAGATCGAGTACGCGATAGCAGACATGAATCATCGGGTAATGCATTTCCACCTCCTGTTATGTTCGACTGGCCATGATCGACTCATAGGCCTCGTTGATTTTTTTAAACTTATCCTCCGCAAATTTCTGGAAATCTTCAGGCAAACCCTGAGCTATTACTTTATCAGGATGATATTCGTTTGCGAGTTTTCGATATGCTTTTTTGACTTCGCCATCGGTTGCGGCTTCCGAAAGGCCGAGCATGGCATATAACGGAGAAAGATCATTGACCAACTGTTTATGTAAGTTATTGAAGCTGCCGGTCGGCAGTTTTAATAACTGCGGAGCCAGCTTGAGCAGCCGCTCTTCAGCCGGATGCAGCACGCCATCGGCCATAGCCAGGGTGAAAAGCAATTCATAAAACATCTGGCGGAGTTGCGGTTCGTGATAAAAAACGTGGCCAAACTGGGTCGCATATGCCTCGAATGAGTCATTGGTCGAATCCTTGGCTTGGTTAAAAATCCCTATTGCTACTTCACGGGCCCTGGGCTCAAGCTGAAGATTCTGAGTCATGAACTTCTCGACAACCCGCAGTTCGTCTTTAGTGACCACCCCGTCGGCTTTTGCCATCTTGCCGAGCATGGCAAATACCGCGGTAAAGAACAGGGCCTGCTTCCGTTCCTGATCTGAAAAAGCGGACCGGTTCGACTGCTGCTGATCGATCAGGGTGTGACCGATTGCGGCTCCGAGTATCGCCCCGAGAGGACCACCCAGCATCATTCCGATTCCACCACCAAATATTTTACCAATCCATGACATTTATCCGACTCCGCTGAAGAAGATGATTCTGGTGCAGAAAATTCAAACTATTTACATCATCCGGGACACTTTGGTACACAGCTGCGCAGCCCTTGATTTGGCGCCAGCGTAAACCGCAAACAGAATGATTTCGATATATCCCGGGATTGAGGGCGCGACTACTTGCCTTTGAAAACGGCGGCCCTCTTCTCGACAAAAGCCAACATCCCTTCGCGCTGGTCCGGCATTGCGAAGCAGAGGGAAAACAGATCGGCTTCATACTTTTCAGCCCGGGCAACGTCCATCTCCAGGCCATTGTCGATCGCCTCTTTACTCAGGCGTACGGCGGTTCGGCTGCGCTGCGCAATAATTGAAGCCATCTCCTGACAGCTTTGCATCAGTTCATCGGCGGCGACAACCTTGTTGACCAGGCCGATGCGATGAGCTTCAGCGGCATCGAACATCTCACCGGTAAAGATGATCTCCTTGGCCTTGCCTTTACCGACCAGACGCGAAAGGCGCTGCGTTCCGGCGAAACCGGGTATAATGCCGAGCTTGACTTCCGGTTGACCAAACAGGGCTTTTTCCGAAGCGATCCGGATATCGCAGGCCATCGCCAGTTCGCAACCACCACCGAGGGCATAACCATTAATGGCGGCAATGACCGGCTTCACTGAGGCCTCAATTTTATTCAAAACACGTTGCGCCAAATGGGCAAAATCGCGGGACCACTCAGGCGTCGCCTCGACCATCCGGGTGATATCGCCGCCGGCCACGAAAGCCTTGTCGCCGGCACCGGTCAGGATGATGACGGCAACATCATCATCCTGCTCAAGATCATCAATGGTCTCTTCGAGTTCGACAAAAACAGATTCGGTCACAGCGTTTAAACTCTTCGGACGATTGATCGTAATCGTCGCAATCTGATCCTCTATATTGACCAACAGGTTTGATTCACTCATATAATTCGGCTCCTCCATATCCGTTATTTCTCTTCAGAACGATGGATATTGAACGGCGACCAGGCCTGGTTGGTTGCCATCAACTCCAGGGTATTAACATTGACATGCGGCGGCAGATGAACAACCCAGTGCACCGCTTCGGCGATATCCTTGCCGGTCAGGGGTTGAATCCCCTTGTAGACATTGGCCGCCTTTTCCTTATCTCCCTTGAAACGGTTGATCGAAAATTCGGTTTCAGCCATTCCCGGTTCAATATTCGTAACCCTGACATTCTTGCCGAGCAGATCACAGCGCAGGTTGCGTGAAAACTGCTGGACAAAGGATTTCGTTGCACCATACACATTGCCGCCGGGATAAGGCCAGTTTCCGGCCACAGAACCGATATTTACAATTGAACCATTCTTGCGGTCGACCATCCCCGGCAACAGGGCGCGGGTGCAGTAAAGGACACCTTTAATATTGGTGTCGACCATAACCTCCCAATCTTTGATGTCGGTCTCCCAGGAAGGTTCCAGTCCGAGGGCGAGTCCGGCGTTATTCACCAGGACATCTACCGTCTGAAAAGGTTCGGGAAGATTGGCAAATGCCGTAAATACCTCTTCGCGGTTCCTGACATCGAGCGGCAAAAGATGAACATCGTTATCCGGATACTGCTCCTGTAACTCAGCCAGACGTTGTTCACGACGTCCGACCAATATCATTCTGCAGCCGTCACCGGCAAAACGCTCGACACAGGCTTTGCCGAAACCGGATGTCGCACCGGTTATTACAACCGTCTTTTGCATTGTCATTTCTCCTCGTCTCCAAGTAACATGACTTTAATTTCAGCTTCAGCCAACAGATCGCCACCGGCTGTAAGCACGGATTTAACCTCAGCCAGGTTGCGGCGAACAGATACGACCTCAGCGGAAACCTTGACTTCCTGATCGACCTGTACCGGTTTGCGAAAACGAACCAGCATTTTCATCGTCACAGCATGCAGCGACTGTGGCCGACAGGCATAGATCGCAGCCTCATCCAGCAGGGCTGAAATGATACCACCATGAACGACCCCTTGCCACCCCTGAAAACTTTCCGCCAGGGACGTTGTTGCTTCAGCCCGGTTCTTTACCGGATCGATTGTGAACCTTATGTTGAGCCCCGATTCATTATCCGGACCACAGACAAAACATTTACGATCAGCAGACAGTTGCATAGCCACCTGTTACCTTTCCTGAATCCTAGTCCCGAAGCCGGGAATGTTTATTGATCTTTCAACTTCATATTGATAAGATACCGGATTAATTGCAATTTACAAAGGAGGTTGACATGGCAGATCATGTAAGCGTTGCACTGATAGGTGCCGGCAGGACCGGGACGCCGCTACTCAAGGAAATGGTCAAATATAGCTACATCAATATCGTTGGTGTCGCTGATCTTGACGCCGAAGCCGAAGGCATGAGCGTCGCTAAAGAGAATGGCATCTTCACCACGACCGATCCGGTATCGCTGATCAGCAAGGGCGAAGAGATCGACATCCTGGTCGAAGTCTCCGGTGACAACTCATTGAAAAAAGTCATCAAGGATTACTTCCAGAACACCAACAACCGAAAGACGATCATTATGCATGATCTGGTTGCCCGACTCTTCATCAGCATGACGACCCGTCAGTCAGACCTGATACCGAGCTTCCACCCGGATGATGTCGGCGTTGGCTGACCATTCAACATTTTGCGCATAAAAAGGACCGCTTCGACAAGCGGTCCTTTTTATATGGTTCATCACATTTTACCGGGAATTAATTCGTGCGCACTCAAATTCCGGCATACTTTTCAACCGCACCCTGAAGACATAATTCAAGTTCGCCGGTATCGCCCGGCTTGCTCCTTACTTTTCTTACCTGTCCTGAGCCAGCCGAAGGGCTTGTCCAAGAAAAGTAAGCAAAAGAAAGACACCCCAGCTCACCCGCCTGATGATCAGGTTCCCTCACTGCGCAGATTCCAATCCGTCAGTCACTGTCGTTCCCTGAACGCCGGATTAAAATCCGCTCGCTCGGCGGTCTTACATATAAGACAGCTGTAAGTTTTAAGCTGTCAGCTGTCAGAGAGAGTCAGGAACAAATCTCAATACTGTCAAAAGCAAAGCCTTTGACTTACCCCCGTTGCTCTTGAGGTCGCTTCCGGTAGCGCGATCACTGAATCGTAGCCCAACCGCAACCGCCACGAAGACGTTTCGCGTTTGCCTCAAGGCAAACTCCCCGGCATCATAATTGAACAGAAACAATCCAGACCGCACAAAAAAGCCCCCTGCAAGGGAGCGGTTTCTTTGGTTCGTTTCTTTATCGCTCAATAAAGAAATGAACCCGGCTGCCGGGCCGGGACCCGGCGGTTCT
>PKUH01000015.1 GCA_002869615.1 Desulfuromonas sp.
AAGTACCTTGGTGATTGCTGCCGTCAATGTCGTCTTGCCGTGGTCAACATGACCAATCGTGCCTATGTTGACATGCGGCTTTGTTCTCTCAAATTTCTCCTTGGCCATTGTGCCAACCTCCCTTTCCTGATCTTTTGATTCGTTTGTTCCGAACTTATTTGTCTGTGCCCGGACACCAGATGAATAATCAATATAACCGATGTAACTGCTTCAAACCTTCAATTAACAAACTTATGTATATACTGGCCATCCCACAGATGTTGAATGGAGCCCACAACCGGACTTGAACCGGTGACCTCTTCCTTACCAAGGAAGTGCTCTACCGCCTGAGCTATGTGGGCACGAAACAACTGTCTGGGGAGTCACATTAATGGAGCGGGAAACGGGATTCGAACCCGCGACCCTTAGCTTGGAAGGCTAATGCTCTAGCCAGCTGAGCTATTCCCGCTCAAGATAAACAAAAAAATATTTTGGACTCGCTTCCGTTCGTCGTCCCAGTTCCTTCGGTCTTCGACCTCCTGGTCCACGCCGTACAGATAAATACCGGCAAGTTAATGGTGGAGGGGGGAGGATTCGAACCTCCGAAGGCTACGCCGTCAGATTTACAGTCTGATCCCTTTGGCCACTCGGGAACCCCTCCGGGGAACACTTCATATATAGTTTTTGGGCTGAGCCCGGGTGCTCAATGGAGCTGGCGACAGGAATTGAACCCGCGACCTGCTGATTACAAGTCAGCTGCTCTACCTACTGAGCTACGCCAGCACAGAAGGCGATATATACAACAGCGTCCGGTAAATTGCAAGGAAAAATTTGAAGTTTTTTTCTGCCGGGAAAAGCAGATCGCGGAGGTGCTAACCACTGAGGATCAAAAGGAAAAATTAGTCCTGCAGATCGGTCGGGAAATGAATTCGATCCATAAAAACGACGAACTTGTAAGAGACCCAGAATGCCAGCAGGGAATAGATGAAGGAGATCAGGACCGGGCCGACGATACCGAGATCAGATGTTGTCTCCATGATCAGCACAACCCCGCCAAGCCAGCCCAGAACCAGCACAACCCCGACGGTGCACCGGACCAGGGTCTTTATGACAACAAAAACACAAATAGCAACCCAGTCGTCCGGCTCATGCTCTTCTCTGGCTCCATACTGCAGGATCTCGACCAGCGTATCGTGAATCAGCGAGCCGATAACCGCCGCAAACACAAAAAAAAGGAGACCGGCGACCACCGCACTCCGGATGAAAGCATCAGGGTTGAGTTGACCGTCGCGAGCATAATCGTAACAGATCAGAACAAAAACGACAGCGCTGAGAACCGCGCCCGGAATCCAGCCTTTATCAAAGCGTTTCCAGAACTCTCGCAACTGCCTTGCCAGATCCATTTCAGCTCCAGAAGTTTTCTTGAAAATTATTTTCAAAAAAACTATTGACAATCCTGACTGATTTAGTTATAAATATAGCTACCTACCAACCCTACTTTTCGGGATGCTCCTTCCCCTCCTGGGAGCATCCCAATTTTTTTGCTTTTTTTCAAACGCAATCATCAACCTGCCATATCGAAAAAAAGAGTTGGAATTCAATTTCGACCTTTCTTCTCCACTCGTTGCCGAACAACTTCAAACAACGTCACCGCTGCTGCCACTGAAGCGTTGAGGGACGAAACCCCGCCAGCCATCGGAATCGACAGGAACAGATCGCAGCGTTTGCGCACCACCGGCCGCAAGCCGCTCCCCTCGCTGCCGACAACCAGAGCCAGATCGCCTTTGAGGTCAATATCATAAAGAGAGGATGCACCCTCCTCGCCGGCCAGGCCGTACAGCCAGACATGCTCCTCGCGCAACCGATCCATCGTACGTGCCAGATTGGTCACCTGGCAGAGCGGAATATGCGACAGGGCACCGGCCGCCGACTTCTCAACCACGCCGGTCACCGGGCAGGATCGATCTTTGGCAACAATAACCCCATGGCAGCCGACGGCGTCGGCACTGCGCAGGATTGCCCCGAAATTATGTGGATCGGTTATGCCGTCGAGAATCAGAATAAACACCGGCCGGTCACTCTGCCGGGCCCGCACGATCAATTCATCAATATCGATATAGGGAAAAGGTGAGATCCGGAGAAGAACTCCCTGATGCCGATTGTTGCCGGCCAGCTTATCGAGTTCCTGGCGCCGGCAGAGCCGCACCGGAATATTTTGCTGACGGGCTGTTTGCTGCAATTCCTCCAAACGGGGCGATCTGGCATCATCCTGCAGCAGCAACTCCTGCGGCTTGCGGCGACTGCCGCGGAGGGCTTCGACGACCGGATTGATCCCGTAGAGGAGATCGGACATATCAGCGCGCCGCCAGGGCGCTTTCCATTTCTTCGAGGATCATTTCAGCAGCGACTACCGGATCGGCCGCGGCCGATATCGGCCGACCAATAACGAGATAATCGGCGCCGGCGGAGATCGCTTCAGCAGGGGTCGTCACCCGCTTCTGATCATCCATCGCAGCAAAAGTCGGACGGACTCCGGGGGTAATGATAATAAAGTCATCACCGCAGGCCTCGCGAATCAGCCCGACCTCTTTTGGTGAGGCGACAACGCCATCCATGCCGGCATCCTGGGTCAATTTCGCCAGACGCGGCACCATCTCGGCAACAGGACGGTCAATACCGATCCCTTTCAAGGTCTCTTCGGTCGAAGAGGTCAGAATGGTAACGGCGATCCGCAGGGGACGATTCTCGCAACCGCAGGCATCGGTTTCGGCGACGACCCGCTCCATCATCTCGCGTCCGCCAAGGGCGTGTACGTTGAAAATCCGGGCACCGAGCCGGCAGGCTTCGACCCCGGCCTTGGCGACGGTATTGGGGATATCATGATATTTCAGATCCAGGAAGACATCACTCCCCTGTTCCTGGATCATCCGGACAACCTCCGGCCCGCACCGGGTAAACAACTGCTTGCCGACCTTGAACACACCGACTTTTTCATGCAGCAACTCAACCCATTTTCGGGCCTCGTCAAAGCTGTCAACATCAAGGGCAAAAATCAATCTTTCTCTGGCTGTAATCATTTATTCACCTCTGCCGATCAGGCTCTTGATGCGCTCGGAAACCTTCTGCACCCTCTTGATCAGTTCAGCCGATTCTTCGTTTGGCAGGTTTTCCTTGGCAGAAATACACTCCATGTAAATAACTTCACTCAGGGCGTCAGCCAGAAGCCGTTTTTTGTCGCCCTCTTCGAGGCCATCGAGGTTCGCCATAATCCGGCCTCCGTCAACCGAACCATCCTTGCCGACTGTGACATCACGAAAAACATAAGAATATGGTTGCGGCAGATCACGGATAAAGATCTGGACCTCTTCGAGGAACGAATCATGGACGGTCGATACCTGTTTTGCCATGGCGACCAATGCACCATTGAACACAGAGAGCAGATCACCGAGATCACCCTTGACTTCGGCTACCGCTGGCTCTTCAAGTGAAACAACTTTTTTACGGATCAGGCCATGCAGAATTCTGAGACCGTCAAACTCACCGAAACCGGCCCGGCGAATCAGTTCCTTGACGTTACACTGCTTATCGCGAATTATTTCGATAAGACTCTGTTCATCCTCGTCAAGGGTCTGGCCACGCTGGTTACCGAGAATCGGAACCGCTTCTACCGAAGGAATTTCACGCAGATAGAGCGCCCGTTCGTCAACCCGACGCAACCCTTCCATAATCAGATTCTGGGTATTCAGCGAAAGACGAACGATCTTGTCTTTTTCGATCGTCTTGTTGCGCATACAGAAATCGCCTTCTTTAAAGGTAAAGATCGAATAGATGATTGCCTCGACCTGCTGGCGAATTGCCAACCAGAGATCCTTGGCAGTAATAATCTCTTTTTCGACCAGAATTTTACCGACCGGCGCAGCAGTGCTTCCGACTTCCTTGATCTTTTTCAGGGTTGCCTGGTTAATCTTGCCCAGATCATACAGAACCTCGGGCAGAGATTCATGGGGGAAGGTACTCGAAGCAAAAACGATTTCTCCTTCCGAGAAAAAAAGCTCCTTGCTCCCCCCCTTGAGATTAAACAGGAGCGAACCGTTCTTGCGGAACATATTGCAGAATGAGAGAAGGTCGGTCACGGTCACTTCACCGATCGCTCCGGCCATCAACATCGGCCCTTCATCGGTATTCGCCAGAAGGATGTGTTGCGACGAAAGCGATACCTCATCCAGGTCTTTTTTACCGATGGCCGCAGCACCTCTGGATGAAATTGTGATCCTGCCAGTGCTATCAATAGACTGTTTCGCCATGCAATGAGTCCTTTATCAAAAGTTGGCAGTTAAGCTTCAAGGGTCAACGCCGCGGCGACCCGCTCGGTCAGATTCGACACGGCCTGGTCGACCGGGATCATCTCGCGCTCGCCACCGGACCGTTCCTGGAGCTCAAAAGCTCCCTCCTGCAGTCCCCTGGCCCCGACTGTGACCCGTAAAGGGATGCCAATCAGGTCAGCATCCTTGAACTTGCTGCCGGGGCGCTCGTCGCGATCATCAAGCAAAACCTCGATGCCGGTGTCGAGAAGTTCCCGGTAAATTTTTTCGGCGGCATCACGGACCGCATCATCGTTCGGGTTCAACATTGTGACAAGGACCTGGAAAGGCGCAATCGGCATTGGCCAGATGATACCATTTTCGTCATTGTTCTGTTCAATTGAAGCCGCCACCGTCCGGCCGATTCCAATTCCATAACAACCCATCACCAGATTCCGATCCTGGCCCGACTCGTCCTGAACCCTTGCACCGAGCGCCTCAGAATACTTGGTGCCGAGTTTAAAAACATGCCCGACCTCGATACCACGCCAGACTTCGAGCCGACCGGCACAACGCGGACAGGGATCGCCGCTTTCGGCCTGACGCAAATCGGCAAAAGCCTCTACGTTGAAGTCCCGACCACAGTTGGCTCCGGTCAGATGGGTATCGGCCTGATTGGCACCAACAACAAAATCGCTCATTGCCTGTACGGCCTGGTCTGCCAGGATGCGGAGTTACAGGCCGACCGGTCCGGCGTAACCGCTCGGCGCTCCGGTCACTTTTTCAACCGCTTCGTCGGACGCGAACTCGAGATGATTGCAATCGAGATAGTTGCAAAGCTTGATTTCGTTCAGTTCATGATCGCCGCGCAGCAGCACCGCGACCGTCTCGTCCGCATCGGTGGTTACGAGCAGGGTCTTGACCGTTTGCTGTGGATCGACCTTGAGGAAAGAAGCAACCTCTTCGATGGTTTTTTTGCCCGGGGTCGCAACCTCCGCCAAATCAGCCAAAGCGGTCGGCGCCTCAGTCGCAGGCGGTTGCAATTCGGCCTTTTCGACATTGGCAGCATATTCGCAGCTGTCGCACGAGACGATGGCGTCCTCACCCGATTCGGCGAGGACCATGAATTCATGCGACGAGCTCCCGCCAATATTGCCGGAATCCGCTTCGACCGCCCGGAACTTGAGACCGCAGCGTTCGAAAATCCGGCGATAAGCCTGGTACATCTTTTCGTAGGCAGTATCGGCGCCGGCATCATCAACATCAAACGAGTAGGCATCTTTCATGATAAACTCGCGACCACGCATCAGGCCGAAGCGGGGCCGGATTTCATCACGAAATTTGGTCTGAATCTGGTAAAGATTGATCGGGACCTGGCGGTACGATTTGATTTCACGCCGGGCGATATCGGTAATCACCTCTTCGTGAGTCGGTCCGAGACAGAATTCTCCGTCTTTGCGATCCTTTAACCGGAGCAGTTCCCTGCCGTACTGTTCCCAGCGGCCCGATTCGATCCAGAGTTCAGCCGGGGTCACCATCGGCATATGCAGCTCGATCGCTCCGGCCCGGTTCATTTCTTCACGGACAATCTGCTCAACCTTGCGCACGGCCCGCAGACCGAAAGGCATATAGCTGTAGATACCGGCGGCAACCTTGCGGATCATGCCGGCCCGGATCATCAACTGATGACTGATCACCTCGGCATCGGCCGGGGTCTCTTTCGTTGTCGGGAGAAGATATTGAGTATAACGCATGAGAAACCTCTGTTTGCTGGTAAATAGAGACTGCCGCAAGGGCATAATCAGGCACAGAAATTAGCTTATTTCCGGGCAGATTGCAAGGAAACTTGAGTAAAATCGAGGCACAGAGCAGGTGGGTCTCAATTGGAGAGCAGTAGCGGTAATTCCTTCAGCGTTTTGATTTCTGATACCGGTTCTCCCGGGAGCCGTTCCGGCTTCTGGCCGAAGCGGTTCACCCAGACGACATTCAGCCCGAATGTTGCTGCTCCGGCCACATCCCAGGCATTGGAAGAAAGGAAGCAGAGCTCGGCGGCCGAAACATTGAAATAATCGACCCCGAGTTGATAGGTCCGTGGGTCAACCTTGAATACGCCGGCTTCTTCGACCGACAAAATCGCGTCAAAATGATCCTTGAGTCCGGCATTCTCTACCGCAGCCTTGAGCATCATGGGTGAGCCATTCGAGAGAATTGCGAGCCCGACATCCCTATCCTTTAAATCCTTGAGGGTCTGAGCCACTTCAGGATAACAATCGAGACGAAGATATGCATCGAGAAGCTTCTGGCGAAGTTCTTTGTCATCTATACCATAACTGTCCAGGGCAAAGTCGAGGGCATCCTGCGTCACCTGCCAAAAATCGGCATGCTTGTGCATCAGGCTTCTCAGCCAGGTGTATTCCAGCTGCCTGTTCCGCCAGAGTTCGGAAATTTTGGCAGCATCGCGACCGAGCAGATCGATATACTGACCGACCGCGGAATGGACATCAAACAAGGTGCCGTATGCATCAAAAAGACAGGCCCTGATTCCCATTGAACCGATTTTAGCCATAATCGTCTCCTGCAAGCTACCTATCTAATTCGTACCAGATTATAATAGCCGATTTATGCAGCGATTCAGCATTCGTAAGTCCAAAAAAACCTTTTTCCTGATTTTCTGTCAATATTTTACTTGATTTCAAAAAACAGCGAAACAATCAACAATTCGGTTCGTAAAGCCGACAAGGTTCTCTGCCGTTCCGAAGACAAGATACGGGATCGGATTAAACTAATAACAGGAGGAAATAAAAAGACAAGTACCGGGCCAGCGTTGTCAGGGACCCGGCGAATCATTACCGGGCATGCCTGATTGGTCCTGATTCTAATGAGACAGCGGGCGATTGCCGAAACTGTCGACACTTAAAGCATCAACTTTTCTCTTCGATCATTTTCCGGGCTTCCTCCAGCAACGCTTCAACCATCTCCGTCTCCGGAACTTTACGAACCAGTTTCCCTTTCCTGAAAATGACGCCCTCCCCCCGGCCGCCGGCCAGACCGAGATCAGCCTCGCGCGCCTCCCCCGGCCCATTGACAACACACCCCATGACCGCTACCGATATTTTCTTCGGCAGTCCATGCAAACGGCGTTCAACTTCCTCTGCGACATCGATCAGGTCGATTTCGCAGCGGCCGCAGGTTGGACAGCTGATAAAAACCGGGCCCCGCTCGCGTAACTCCAGGCTCTTAAGAATCTCCCAGCCGACCCGGATCTCTTCAACCGGATCGCCGGTCAGCGAAACCCTCAGGGTGTCGCCGATACCTTCGGCCAACAGCGCCCCGATGCCGATCGCGCTCTTGATCGTACCGCTCCAGATCGTACCGGCTTCGGTGACTCCGATATGCAAAGGGTAGTCAACCTTGCCGGCGAGCATCCGGTAGGCAACAATCGTGCGTTGTACATCGGAGGCCTTGATGCTGACCTTGATCTGGTCAAAATTGAGATCTTCGAGAATACGGATATTGCCAATGGCGCTGACCACCAGGGCCTCGGCACAGGGATGGCCATAGGCCTCCAGCACTTTTTTCTCGAGGGAACCGGCGTTGACGCCGATCCGAATCGGGATACCGCGATCGGCACAGGCCGCCACGATCTCCCTGACCTTCCAGGTCTCGCCAATATTCCCGGGGTTGATCCGCAAAGCGTCGACCCCGGCCGCGACCGAGGCGAGAGCAAGTTTGTGATCAAAATGGATATCGGCGATCAGCGGAATCGGACACTCGGCCTTGATCGCCCTTAACGCTTCAGCCGCTGTTGCGTCTGGAACGGCGCAACGAACGATTTCGCAGCCAGCTGCGGTCAGTTGCCGAATTTGCTCAAGGGTGGCTGCGACGTTGCGGGTATCGGTGTTGGTCATCGACTGCACCGATACCGGAGCGCCGCCACCGACGGCAACATCGCCAACCATAATTTGACGGGTATTTTCTGTCATGGAATCTCCTGCGAAAAGACTGAATGCATTTAGCCATGCAGGAGGGATGAAGTCAAGAGGCGGAGGCTGAATCACTCTCCGGGAAGAGCGGCAGGAGGAGCGCCCGGAAGAACCTTGAGCAGGCTGAAGGCCCCACGCAGTTCACCGGTTCGATAGCCGGTCGCCTTGTCGTCGGGATATCTCGCCGCAATCTGGCTCGCGACCTCAGCCGACAGGTTCGACCCGTGGCAGGTCAGGCATGGCTTCTGCACAATAATCGGCTTCATGTAACGGAAGACGCGACGACCTTCAACATTGATCAGCTTGGCAAACTCGAAAGAAGAGAGATCGTCACCTGCGGCCTGGCGCATTGCAAACAGTTCAAGGACATCCCGCTCCCAGGTATCGGGGCTGTTGCCTGGATTTCTTGCCTTGAATGAGGTCCGCCGAATCTCCCAGCCACTACTCGACATCAGCCGGTCAGTAATCCCTTCGACCTGCAATCGGCACGCCCCCAGGGCATCGGCGGCACCTTTTTCACGTACGTCACGCGACACCCGTTGCCGGAGCTCTCCGGCAATAATTTCAATCTGCGAGCGGGCCTGCCGCAACAATTTCACATCAGCACTTTCGGCCAACACCGTCAGCGGTAAAAGAAACAGCAGCCCTGTTGACAGTAATAGACGGAACATAATCGACACCTTTATTTGAAAATATGAATTATCATATATTTTATTTTAAATCAACACTTTGGTTGCACTGTTTCGCGACCTCCTCTACTATATCCCGATCAAATATTCAGGAGTATTTATGAAAACCCTCGATATGCGAAAGCACCAGTGTCCCTACCCGGTCGTACAAACCCGCAAGGCGATGCTCGATGATCCCGAATCGCCGCTGACGGTTCTCGTCGGCGACGAAACCGCCCGGGAAAATGTCAGCCGCCTCGCAGAAAGTATGGGTTACAGCATCGATACGGAAGAAAACGACGATACCTATACACTCAGCCTCGCGCCGGGCGAAGTTAAAAAGGAAGAAGCGGCCAGCCAGACAATAAGCGGCAAAACCGTGACTCTGATTACCTCTGAATTGATGGGCCGGGGTGATGATGAACTCGGCCACATTTTGATGAAGAACTACCTGGTGACCCTCACCGAAATGGCCGATGCCCCTGACAAGATGCTGCTGGTCAATAGCGGTGTTAAACTGGCCTGTACCGGCTCCGATGCCATAGAGGCTCTTGAAAAACTTGCCTGCATGGGGGTCGATATTGCTTCGTGCGGTCTCTGTCTTGAATTTTACGAGCTCAAGGATAGCCTGCTGGTTGGCCGCACCACCAATATGCTCGAAGTAGCCGAATCGCTGCAGACCGCCGGAAGACTTATCAGGATGTAATCAACCTTCCAGACAAGCTCCCACCATGCTCAGCAAATTGCAAAATTTCGGCACCGTATTGCAAGTTGGGATTGTTTCAGCGTAGAATACCGTCCTGAAAACTAATATATTTACATACTATCCATTCCTATGTCGCATAGTGAATGACTGTTTCTGGAAACCGCATTTTTTACAGGTTTTCTCATACATGCCGGACAGAAACAGAGAGGGGTCAGGATGAGTTCAATACGGTTATTCGCTATCGCGTTATCGCTTTTTATCGTTTCTGGCTGCGTCTCTTCTTCCGGGAACGGATCGACCAGGCTGAGCGCAGAAAGTTCACTTGAGGTCAGCCTCTCTCCCTTTTACCTGGTCAACCATTCGGCAACAAACTCCGATCATGCCTGGCATTTGACGCGGGTCGTTTCCGCCGGCGAACCGATTGCCGGGTTCCTGAAACCTAACCAGATGCTAAGGGATGCTTTTGCCGAGTCGATATTCAGTTTGAAGCTCGCTCCGCAAAAGTTATCGAGCGGTGACAGCAGTCATAGCTTTAGCGATGCTTGCGGCGGTGGTTACACCACGGAGATCAAAGTTGCGGCCGACGGCAACTTCGTCGGCGCCATAATTTTTTCCGGATTTGCCGACGATTGCAGCCTCGCCTTGACGGGTCGCGTCCCTTTTAAGGGGAGTCTGAACCAGGAAACTGGTAACCTCGAGACCGAACTCACCCTCTCGCAACTGAAGGGCGCTCTCGGGACATCGAGTTGGACGCTGGGCGGCGAACTCTCTCTCTCTTTCAATGCGTACAAAGGCACCAGCCAGGTTTTTTCCGGGGAATCCGAAGTATCACTGGCGGATGAAACCGGCGACCGGTGTCGGCTCGACGATGTCGCATTCCGATGGGATCATACCGGCGTATACCAGACTGTCATCCTGAATGGCCGAATCCATTTTGCAAATCTTGGCTCCGTACGGATCGAGACGACCAGCCCGCTGGAAATCAGCAATACTCCGGGGAGGGCGCATTCGGTTTCCCGGGGGACGCCTCCCGCGAACCATAAACGCAGACTTCCGTTCAATGGCGCCCTTCTCTTTCACGGAGCCAACAACAGCAACGTACGCTTATTGTTCTCGAAACCAGGCTTCCCGGGGTTTTTCTGGATTGACGGTCCCAATGGGTTGCAGACAATGGGGACCCTGTAACCAGGGGCTATGCGATGGCTTCAAGAGCTGTAGTCGCCAGGCTGCGTCCGATACTAAGCAAAGCTGCAGTCCACATTGCCTGTTGCAGCCTGCTTGTGCTCCATGGTCCGCTGTTGAGTCATGCGGCGCCGGCCTCTCCGGCTATTGACACCGTCGAACAATTAGTCGAAGAAGCCCTGGCCAGCAATCAACAAATCATATCGGCCAAGGCCAAGGCCCAGCAATACAACACCCGGATCCCATTGGTCGATAACCTCAGCGACCCCTTCCTCGCTTTTTATTATCTTGATTTTCCGATTGCCAATATCAGTGGCGGTTTCACCCAGACCGAAAACCAGGAAAAAGCCAAACCGGCACTGAAAGTCAATACCGAAAGCGTCCGGGGGAGTATACTGACCGGCCGCGACATGGTCGAAAACCAGGCCCTGTGGTTCGATTATCTGAGTGAAGAAACAACGCTTCAGGTCGTTAGTTCCGTCAAGGAGAATTTTTTTCGGCTCTATTTCCTTGACAAAATAATTGCTTCCAATGAACAGAACCTGGTGTTCCTTGACAGTGTTATTGAAGCGATCGGCGCACGTTATTCCGTCGGCAAGGAGAGCCAGAGCGATGTTTTGCGTGTCCAGGCAGAGCGTTATCAACTGCAGGCGGAGTTAATCCGTCTGCAACAACGCCGACTGACCATCAAAAACAGTCTGAACTACCTGACAGCACGCCCCCTGGGAAAACCGGTTTCTCCTGCTGTAAAACCGGAGTTGACCCATGAAAACCTGCCGAAGCAGCAGTCCACAGCAATTGAGCTATCCTCTACCTTGTACCAGAACAAACCACTGATCAAAGGGTACCAGGCTCTTGGCGGGCGGTTTAAAGCAATGCGCGGCATGGTTCAGATGTATTTTAATCGGGAAGTTCAAGACGAAGCGATGTACGAAGCGGACAGCGGCTATCGATCGATCAAGGCCAAGGGCACCGACTATTACAATGAGACTATTGCCGAACTGCAAACGACAGTCGCCGACATTGAGAGCAACAGGGAACTGGCCAACCTTTATGGCCGCGTCATCGTCCCGCAGACGCACCAGGCTTTTGAGGCCAACCTTGCTGACTTCAGAGTCAACCAGGAGAGTTATCAAACCGTTCTCAAAACCCTGCTCGATTTGAATAAACAGCAGACCCTTTACTACCAGGCCCTGTCCGATTACATGACCGGCATGGCGAAACTGGAACTATTAAGCGGTGTCAACCTCAACGAACGTTGAGCGCCGACATCTTCGGCCGAGGTATCTTGCATGCGATATTTATTGTTTCTATTAACATTCGCGATCTTTAGCACAATCGCCCTGCCCCTTACCCGCACGGCCCTGACCGCAACCGTTCAGGCCGCCGAAGACGCCGAAAAATTCACCTGCGGCATGCATCCGATGGTTGTCGTCGACGAGCCGGGTCTTTGCCCGATTTGCCAGATGGACCTGACACCACTGACCCAGGGGAAAAACAATAAATCGGCCGGCCAGATCATCGAAATTGATGCCATCACTTCCCAGAAAATGGCGATCAGAACGTCCACAGTCACTCGCCGCAACATGGTCCGGACCGTTCATACTGTTGGCGTCGCTGACTACGAGGAACCGGGGCAACACGCGGTTAACAGCAAAGTGAGCGGCTGGGTCGAAAAACTCCATGTCAACCAAACCGGCCAGAGTGTCAACAAGGGAGACACGCTGCTCGACCTTTACAGCCCCGAACTGGTAGCGGCCCAATCAGAGCTGCTATTGGCCCTCAAGAACATGGATAAAATGGAACAAAGCGGCTTCAGCAATGCCGAGAGGGATGCGCTGCTGCTTCTCGAATCGGCGCGGAAGCGGCTGCAACTATGGGATATCAGCCAGGAGCAGATCACCGCACTGGAAACCTCTGGACAAGTTCAAAAGACCTTGACGATTCTGGCGCCGGCAAGCGGAATCGTCTCGAAAAAGCTGGTTCGCGAAGGCGAGTTCATCCAGGCTGGAAGAGAGCTTCTCGAGATTTCCGACATCTCAAAAATCTGGGTCTACGCTTATATCTACGAATATGAAGTCCCCTGGGTCAAGGTCGGTCAGGAAGCGAACCTGACCTTCCCATTCCCTCACGAGCCGATTAGCGGGCGTATCGATAGAATCTACCCTTATCTCGACAAGCGCTCGCGCACTATCCGGGTCCGCATCGCTCTCGACAACTCGAACCTCCGGCTCAAACCGGACATGTACGCCGACGTCGAAATCATGACCGAATCGGTTCAGGATAAGATCAGTATTCCGGCAGAGTCCGTATTGTACACCGGGAAACACAGGAGAGTATTTGTCGACCTGGGTGATGGCCACTTCGAACCTCGCCGGATCACAACCGGGTTGAACGATGATTCGGGATACGTCGAAATTCTCGATGGACTGCAAGAGGGAGAACAGGTCGTCACCTCGGCTCAGTTCATGCTCGACTCCGAAAGCAAGCTGAGGGAAGCCCTGCAGAAAATGCTGACGCCTGAAGTCCCCTCTGAACCGGAAGAGAACCTGGATGACCTTTTTTAACTGTTATTGTTCTCCCGAAAATGAAGAGTCAGGCATATGCTCGTAAAAATTATTGAATGGTCGATCAATAACAAGTTCATCGTTGTCCTGTTGACTTCGTTTATCGTTGTTGCCGGCATCTACAGCCTGCGCAATACGCCGATCGATGCGATTCCGGACTTGTCCGACGTACAGGTCATCATCTATACCGAATACCCGGACCAGGCCCCCCAGGTGGTCGAAGACCAGGTAACCTATCCCCTGACGACACAGATGCTCTCGGTGCCGAAAGCCAAGGTCGTCCGCGGCTACTCTTTTTTCGGATATTCCTTTGTTTACCTGATATTCGAGGATGGGACCGATATCTACTGGGCGCGTTCCAGGGTGCTCGAGTACCTTGACCAGGCCGCCGGAAAACTGCCGAAAGGCGTATCGCCGAGCCTTGGTCCGGATGCCACCGGTGTCGGCTGGATCTATGAATATGCTCTGAAAAGCGACGAACACGATCTGCAGCAGCTGCGCTCGATACAGGACTGGTACCTGCGATACCAGCTGACTGCGGTTGAGGGGGTTGCCGAGGTGGCGAGTATCGGCGGCTTTGTCAGGCAATACCAGGTGGCCCTGAATCCGAACCGCATGCTCGCCTACAACATCTCTCTGTCGCAAATCAAGAAAGCGATCCAGAATAGCAACAACGATGTTGGCGGCCGCCTGCTGGAGATGGGCGAGACCGAATTCATGATTCGCGGGCGCGGCTATCTCCGCGACATCTCTGATATCGAAAAGATCGTCGTCGGCAATGACAGTGATGGCGCGCCGGTACTGGTCAGCAACCTGGCTACGGTCACCCTTGGCCCCGAACTGCGCCGCGGCATTGCCGAACTCGATGGCGATGGCGAGATCGTCGGTGGCATCATCGTCATGCGCTACGGCGAAAACGCGATCAAAACCATTGATCGCGTCAAAGAGAAGCTTGATCAATTGCAAAGCGGTCTGCCGGATGGGGTCGAACTCGTCCCGGTCTACGACAGATCGACTCTTATCGAACGAGCGGTCTGGACCCTGAAGATCAAGGTCCTCGAAGAATGCCTGGTCGTTGCCCTGATCACATTCCTGTTTTTGCTGCATCTGCCGAGCGCTCTGGTTGCCATTATCACGCTGCCACTGTCAATCCTCATGGCTTTTGCCGTGATGCACTCCCAGGGGATTAATGCCAACATCATGAGCCTGGGCGGGATCGCCATCGCGATCGGGACCATGATAGATGCCGCGATCATCATGACCGAAAACATGCACAAGCATTTAGAACGGAGTCGGGGGCAGAAATCGCACTGGCAGATCGTTATCGAGGCCTCGAAAGAGGTCGGCCCGACCCTGTTTTTCTCCCTGCTGGTCATCACCGTCTCCTTCATCCCGGTTTTCGCCCTGCAGGAGCAGTCCGGGCGACTGTTCAAACCACTGGCCTATACCAAAACCTACTCGATGGCGGCCGCCGCTCTCTTCTCGGTGACCCTGGTCCCGATCCTGATGGGCTGGTTTATTCGCGGCCGGGTCAAACCGGAACAGGCCAGTCCCCTGAATCGGTTTTTCATCAGGATCTACCATCCGATGATCGATTTTGTCCTGCGGCACCGCCGGCCGACCCTGCTGGTCGCGCTTGTCCTGATTGCCTCAATTGCCTGGCCGCTGTGGCTGGCACCGCGTCCCCTCGGGACAGAATTCATGCCGGCCCTCTACGAAGGCGATCTGCTTTATATGCCAACGACCCTTCCCGGCATCTCGACCACCAAGGCCCGGGAGCTGCTGCAACAGACTGACCAGATCATCGCTGCGTTCCCTGAAGTCGAAAGAACCTTCGGCAAGGTCGGGCGCGCCGAAACAGCGACCGATCCGGCCCCTTTATCGATGTTGGAAACAACAATCATGCTCAAACCGGAATCGGAATGGCGCATGCTGCACCAGGATCGATTCTACACGGAATGGTGGAGCTGGCTCGAATTCATCAAAATCCCGCTGCGGCTGGTCTGGCCGGAGAAAACAAGGATTACAGTCAACCAGCTGATTGAAAAACTCGACCAGGAAATCCAGTTCCCGGGTCTGACCAATGCCTGGACAATGCCGATCAAGACCAGAATCGATATGCTGTCGACAGGTATCAAGACCCCGGTTGGCATTAAAGTCCTCGGCGAAGACCTCGAAGTTCTGTCGGAGATCGGGCAGCAGATAGAAGCGCTTATGCGCAAACAGGAAGGAACGCTCAGTGCTTTCTCCGAGCGGGTGGTTGGCGGCTACTATCTCGATTTCGAAGTCAATCGTACCACCGCCTCGCGCTACGGGCTGACGGTAGGCCAGGTTCAGGAAGCGGTTCAGGTCGCGGTCGGCGGCATCAATGTCACCCAGACCGTCGAAGGGAGAGAGCGCTACCCGATCAATCTCCGCTACCAGAGAGATTACCGCGACGACCTCTCCTCGCTGAAGAGAATACTGGTTCCCCTGCAGGATGGCTCCGGCAGTCATGTTCCCCTGTCGCAGCTGGCCGATTTGAAAATCGTCCAGGGACCGCCGATGATCAAAAGCGAAAACGCACTGCAGACGGCATGGGTCTATGTCGACCTGCGCGACATCGATGTCGGGACCTTTGTCGATCGGGCGAAGCGGGTTGTCAGCGACAACGTGTCATTGCCGGAGGGCTACACCATCGTCTGGAGCGGCCAATATGAATATCTTCAGGCCGCCAAGGAGAGGTTCCGGGTCATTATTCCACTGACCCTGCTGCTCATACTGCTTATTCTCTACCTCAACACCCGTTCCGTCATCAAGACAGCGATCGTCTTGCTGGCCGTGCCATTCTCGCTGGTCGGTGCCTTCTGGTTTCTTTACATCCTCGGATACCACATGTCCGTCGCCACCTGGGTCGGTATTATTGCTTTGGCCGGCCTCGACGCCGAAACCGGTGTCGTCATGCTGTTGTATCTTGACCTGTCTCATCGGCTCTGGAAAAAAGAGGGACGCATGTTGAACAGAGGCGACCTGGTTCAGGCGATTCATCACGGCGCCGTGCGCCGGATCCGACCCAAGATCATGACGATCGCCGTCATCGTCGCCGGCCTGCTGCCGATCATGTGGAGCCAGGGCACCGGAGCCGATGTCATGAAACGGATCGCCGCACCGATGATCGGCGGGGTCATGACCTCAGGCATCATGGAGCTGCTGGTTTACCCGGTAATCTTTTTCATCTGGCAGCAACGCAAGTTACTGCCAGAGATACACCCGACCGACCCCAACCCGAGTATCGATCGAGACCAGGCGTAACCCCCGACTGAACTTCATTACGCCGGGAAAAAGTATTTTCACGCCAGCAACTATGGGCTGAAATTCATCGGCACCAGCAAGAGTAGCCGATGGCTACCTCACTTTTCGCATTTCACCCATTGGCAATAATTCCCATCCTGCTACAATCCTTACAAAATAAGTAAACAATACATAAGAACTGTTTCACTTTATTACCGATATCTGCTTAAGGCGAATACTCCAGAAACCAGGTTATGCCGTGAAACCAGAAAAAGCTTGAAAGCAGTTGATTGTAATAAGGACCGACAAGCAGTACCAACATGAAAGAGAAGGGGAGATAAAAAATGAAAAAGAACCACTTGAAAAATGGCAGCTTCTGGTTCATGCTCCTGGTCGCTACCGCCCTGTGCGCAAACAGCGCCATGGCGGCTCCGCTGCCGGGAGGGACTCTGGACCCGACGACAATTACCAAGTATGTCCAACCGCTCGTCATTCCTCCGGTCATGCCGAAGGCAGTGACTCAACCTGCCGTAACTGATGCTGCTGGCAACCCGGTCCCTGTACCGGCCGCCGAGTACAACATCGCTGTTCGGCAGTTCAAGCAGCAGATCCTCCCGGGTGGCGTCTGGAATACGGTGAACGGTCGAGCCGACGCGTTCCCGCCAACTCCGATCTGGAGCTACGGCTCAGCCTCGGATGATCCGGTCGCTGTCGCCAACTACACGGCCCCGGCACCACTGGCCGCGCCCGGGACCCCGACATTCAACTATCCGGCCCTGACGGTTGAAGCAACCGCCTACACTGCCAACACCGTTCGCTGGATCAACGACCTGAAGGACCCTCTGACCGGGAATTACCGACCACACCTGCTGACCGGTACCGTTGACCAGACGTTGCACTGGGCCAACCCGGCCAACTCCGGCTGCGTCAACGCCAACCAGGTTCCGCAGACCGACTGCAACACCTACAACCCGACACCATACACCGGTCCGGTACCGATCGTTACTCACGTCCATGGCGCGCACGTCAACGCCAACTCCGACGGCTACCCGGAAGCCTGGTGGCTGCCGGGCGCAAATAACATTCCGGCAGGCTATGCCAAAACCGGAACCCTGTACACCCAGTATAACGTGCTCACCGGTCAAGCGCAGGATGCGCAACAGCGTGATGCAAATGGCAATATAACGGGTACCGTTCAGGTCGATTTTGATCCGGTAGACGGCGCCGCGTTCTACAGTTACGAAAACACCCAGCCGGCAACCACCCTCTGGTACCACGACCATTCGCTCGGCATTACCCGCCTCAACGTTTATGCCGGCCCGGCCGGTTTCTGGTTGCTCCGTGGCGGTGCCAACGATGTGCCAGCCGGCACCTTGCCAGGCCCCGCCCCGGTTCTGGGTGAAGATCCGAACTTTGATCCGGTCGTTCGCGCCAAGATTCGCGAAATCCCGGTTGTCATCCAGGACCGCTCGTTCAACGCCGACGGCACGCTCTTCTACCCCAACAATCGTGCCTTCTTTGACGGCTTCAACGGCCCCTACGTTGGCGCTACCGATCCGGTTACCGGTCAACAAGTCAGTGATATCAACCCGATCTGGAACCCGGAAGCATTCTTTAATACCATGGTCGTCAATGGCACCACCTGGCCTAACCTCGATGTTGCTCCGGCCAAGTACCGCTTGCGCCTGCTCAACGGCAGCAACTCGCGCTTCATCAACCTGTCGATGTTTGAAGTCATAAAAAGCAAGACCGATAAGAAGCAAATCATCCAGGGGAAGACCAAAAAAACCTACAACGACAAGTATGGTGCGGAACTTCCTTTCTACCAGATCGGCGGCGACCAGGGATTCCTGCCGCAGGTTGTTAAAATCCAGACCGGCATGATCACCGCGCTGCCGGGCAATGGCACCCTCCCGGCGCCGGCCCTGCTGCCCGATCCGATGCAGGCTCTGCTGATGGCCCCGGCCGAGCGGGCTGACGTTATCGTCGACTTCAGCGGCCTGCCGGACGGTACTGTTATCCGCATGATCAACACGGCTCCGGACGCCCCGTTTGGCGGCTTCCCGGACATCCCGGCCGACCCGGCAACTTCCGGCCAGGTCATGGAGTTCACAGTTAACAGCGTTGCCGTACCTGTTCTACCTACAGACTTGACAACCGCATCACCCCTGGCTCTGACCCTGCCGGCTGAAGCAGCGAATGCCAAAGCTGTTGCTCAGAGCCGCCCTCTCAGCCTGAATGAAGAGGAGTCGATGCAGGTCTGTGTTCAGGTCAGCCCGACCGGCGCAATCACCACGGTCGCGACCTTCCCGCCGCATACCCTCAACATCGCGGCCCAGTGCGCTGCCCTGAACGCTGTTCCGCAGGCTCCGAAAGCGGCACTGCTTGGCCTGATTCAGAATGATCCGACCCAGGCGACTCCGGCCCTGCCGGCAGGTCCGCTGGTTGGCGTACCGCTGATGTGGAAAGACCCGATCACCGAGAACCCACAAGTCGGTGATACTGAAAACTGGGACTTCTACAACCTGACTGTCGACGTACACCCGATTCACATGCACCTTGTCCGTTACCAGATCCAGCATCGCCAGCTGTTTGACCCTCTCTCTCCGACATTCGCGCCAATTGGCCCGCAGGTTCCACCTCTGGCTAATGAGCTCGGCTACAAGGATACCGTTCTCTCGTATCCGGGAGAGATCACCAGGGTCAAGGCGACCTTTGACCTGCCAGGTCTCTACGTCTGGCACTGTCATATCGTCGAACATGAAGACAACGAGATGATGCGTCCGTTCTTCGTCGGTGCGAAACCGGCTAACTTCCCTGTACCTTAACCAGCAGATAGGACGTCAAACAGGAGCCACCTTCCCTTGTCGGGGAAGGTGGCTCTTTCTTTAAAGTTTGCTAAACTTTGTGCAGTCTGCATCAAGGCAAGGCAATAATAGAAGTCCCGGCATGCGACGCTAACAACAACCAACCTATTTCGGCAGACGGGGGTATTCACCATGAAGAGATTCCTTTTAATCAGTTCCTTCCTTTTACTGCTTCCCGCAAATGCCTGGGTCGCCGAAGATGTCGCGGCAAAAACCGACAGCATTGATGATCTGAACTACAGTCTTGGCTATTACCTCGGGCTTGAGCTTAAAAAAGCCGGTGTTGAAATGCGGCCGGAGCCTCTTTATCAGGCGATCTACGCCGCGCTCGCCCAGGACCAGAAACCCGCATTAAGCCGTGAAGAAATGGCGGCTTTGTTACAGGACGCAAGGGAGCAGAGCCAATGAAACGACTCATTCTTTTATTCATTCTCTTGCCGTGCCTCTCACTGGCAAATTCTCAAACTGATCCTGCATTGATCGGCGACAGGACCGACGCTTTGAACTACAGTCATGGCTTTGCCACCGGGGAAAAAATCGTTCAGCGAAATATCGATTTTCGAACCGCCGCCTTTTCCCAAGGACTCTACGACGCCCTGGAAAACAAAACACCGCGTCTCAGCGAAGAATTGATGGCACAATTAACAAACGTCGACAACCAGGGTCAGGCACCGGAAAAGGCCTTTCGCCTTCCGGGGCAGAAGTATATCAGCGAGAATGCCTCCAAAGAAGGAGTCGTTACCCTGCCGAGCGGCGTGCAGTACAAGGTAGTCAAGTCGGGAGACGGCGTCGAAAGCCCCAAACTCAGCGATTCGGTTCTGGTAAACTACAAGGCCGCGACGATTGACGGGACGCCGTTTTCCAGCACCTATCCTCTCGGCATACCGACGCCGGAGGAGATCGCGGTCAACGAAGTGGTTAAAGGTTGGACCGAAGCGTTGCTGTTGATGCATGAAGGGGACAAGTGGGAAGTAACGATCCCCTACTACCTGGCATACAGGGATGCTGGACCGATGGCAGGACAAACCATCGTCGTCGAAATTGAACTCGTTAAAATTTACAAAAGCGCTCAATAAACTTATTGGTGTATTATTTTTTTTGCAGCATCATTCAATGCAATGATTGAAGTCCACACAATCCATTAACTAAAAGGAGTTGAAAATGAGAAAAACTGCCCTTGTTATCTGCGTACTGCTGATTCTTCCCATGAGTGGATGGGGAGCCAAAAAACCTGCTATTGAAACCGAGGACGATCGTATCAGTTACAGTGTCGGCCATCAGGTCGGTCGTGACATGGTCCGCCAGGAAGTCAAGGTTAATCCCGAGGTTCTGCTTCAGGGCATTCTCGACGCGACCGATGGCAACGAGCCGATGATGCCGTTTGACCAGATGATCGACACGCTTGTCGCACTGAAAGAAAAAATTGTCGCCAAGGCAGAGCAAAAGAACGATAGCATGCGTATGCTCGGTGTCGAGTTCATGAAAAAAAATGCCAAGAAAGAGGGCGTTGTGACCCTCGACAGCGGCCTGCAGTACAAGGTGATCAAGAAAGGTAAAGGCAAGAAACCGGCCCTCGGCGAGACAATCCAGGTCAATTACACCGGCCGGGAGATCAATGGCAAGGTTTTCGACACGACCTACATTGAAGGACAATGGAAACCGCTCGAGTTAAAACTTGAAGGCGTGATCCCCGGGTGGCTCGAAGGCCTTCAGATGATGAAGGAAGGTGCGAAGTGGGAGCTCTACATCCCGGCGCTGCTTGGCTTCCCGGCAACAACACCGTTAGGCGGACAGACCGTTATCTATGAACTGGAACTGGTCAAGGTCGGGAAATAAGACTGATGATTCTTGAACGTAATGGCATCGCCTTTCGTTTGGCGTTACTCGCGTTTTTATTGATGTTCGTTATTTCGACGCCTGTTTCTGGTGCTCAGCACGAGTACCAGGAACAGGCTGTCGTCGATAAAGAAGAGGAACCGGCCGAAGAACCACCGGAGGTCGATCTGTCTAAAAGCATCAGCAGGATCAGTTATGCCATGGGATACAAAATCGGGGACATGTTCCAGAATCTCAAACTCACGATTATCCCCGACGCGGTTTTAAAAGGTATGTACGACGCCCGAAAGAATATCAGGCCGGCCCTGACCAAGGCCGAAATCAAACTGATCTTGCGTGATCCAAAGAGATACATGATCGAAGATATTGAATCAGTTGCACAAAAGAACGAAGTCGAGGAGAACCTTTTTTTGCAGGCCAATGCGAAACGAGAAGGGGTTGTAACTCTTGACAGCGGCCTGCAGTACAGCGTGATGCGTTCCGGGACCGGAAAAAAACCGAAGTCGTCTGACCTGGTCAAGATAAATTACAAGGGCCGCACCCTCAAGGGATATGTATTCGACAACACTTACATCAAGGGAGAACCTTCAAAACTTGCCATAACCAGTCTTCTACCGGGGATGGCTGAAGCCTTGCTGCTGATGCAGGAGGGCGCCAAATGGGAGATATACCTGCCGAATGCCCTGGCTTACGGTAACCAGGGGCCGATGGCCGGACAGGCTCTTATCTTTGAAGTCGAATTATTGGAAGTTATGCCCTAGGAGACTTTTTCAAACTTACGATTTCGGCATGCCCGGCCAAGGCTTGGGTAATAAAAAACTCTTCAATTAAAAAGGTCCCGATTCAATCGGGACCTTTTTAATTGTTCTGTCGTGCAATTTCATCCACCAACAAAAGAAAAGATCGGCTCAGGGGGATTTGCAGCAAGATTATTATTAAGCAAATTCAGGTTAAAGGCGTAATGCAGCAACTGGGTTGAGTTTTCAACACCGACTTTGCCGTAAATACTGCTGCGATGCTTATCTGCGGTCTTGGGGCTGATAGAGAGCTTTTCACTGATCTCTCGACTGTTCAGCCCTTCTATCAGTAGATCAAAGACTTCTTTTTCACGTTTCGAGAGCTTATTGAAACCATCGTAGGGATTCTCCTCGGGACTTTCACCTCGCGGTTTTGTCCGGGTTCCCTCCAGATAGGTTTGGATAACAAGGTCCATAACCGGAGGGCTGAGAAAGTAATTCCCCCGCATGACCTTATGCATCGCTTCGACAATTTCCGCACTCTCGGCCTGCTTTACAATATATCCGTGCGCACCGTCATTCAGTAACTGGTGGACATTCTCATCAGCAGAGAGACTCGACAATACAATAACCTTTGTCTCTGGCGAAATCGCCAACAGGGGTGCGAGCGAAGGAACTTCAAACGAATACAACAGTGAACTATTGAGCAGGAGAATATCAGGCAATATCAAGGCAAGCTGCCTATTTAATTCTTCTTCGTTATCAGCCTCACCGACGACTTCAATGTCCGACTCATTTTCCAGCAACAGCACCAGACCTTCACGCATCATGTGATGATCATCTACAATAAAAACCTTAAAAGGGGTCATGGTAGTAAGCTCTCCGTTGGCAGCAGTGGCAACATGGATGACACTCCGCATTTTGATCTTTTACAAAATGCGGAGAAATCCGAACTTTGACTACCAATTTACAGTAATGGTCATGAATAACAATGGGGGAAACTCGCATTATATGGTAGCAATTGGAGACCACAAAGACACACAAAGCGTGCGAATAAAGAGCAATCCACTTAACGCCGAAAAAAGATCGATGACTTTCGGCTTGCGCTAATCTTCCCAGATGCTCGGATCTATCAATCCGTGGCGGATTGCGTACTGAACCATCTTGACCGGGTTATCGATGCCGATCTTTCGACTGATGCTGGCCCGATGCTTATCAACTGTCTTGGAACTGATGCAAAGGATTTCGGCAATCTTCGTGCCTGTATTTCCCTCGATCAGCAATGAAAAGACCTGCTTCTCGCGATCAGATAATTGATTATAGCTGTCGCGCGGCTTCGGCTGGTCCTTTTTGTGATTTTTGACATAAGAATGAATAACATCTGCCTGCACCTGGGAACTGAGAAAAAATTTCCCCTTGGCCGCGTTCCGGATCGCCTCGAGCAACTCCACACTCGAGGCACCCTTGATCACATAACCGATAGCCCCGGCATCAAGAGCCTGATGTACGTAAGCGTCTTTTTCATAACTTGAAAGGATCACAACCTTGGTTTCGGGTGCAATGGCGTGAACCATTCCGATCGCTTTCAGCCCATTGATCTCGGGCATTGCTATATCCATCAACAACACATCGGGACGATGCTGGCGAACGATAGACAAAGCCTCGTTGCCATCACTGGCTTCGGCGACGACCTCAATATAATCCTGCTTGCGCAAGAGCATACTGAGCCCCTCCCGCAAAATATTGTGATCATCAGCCAACGCGACACGTATTACGTTCATCAAATCAGTCCTCAATCTATAAAGACCGGCAAAACGACCTCAACCCTGGTCCCCTTGCCCGGAGTTGAATCTATTCCGACATAACCATCGACGGCAGCAGCTCTTTCGTTCATACCGAGAAGTCCGAAACCCCAGTGACTGGTTTCCGACGCCTTCAGTTTTTTCAGATCAAATCCTTTTCCGTTATCTGAAATGAGTATTGTAGCAGTTTTTGAACCAAATCTGAATTTAACATTAATCTCTGTTGGCGCTGCATGCTTCAGGGCATTATTGATTGCTTCCTGGCATATCCTGAAACAAACGAGTTCAACATCCGGCGGCAACCGCTTCTGGTCCGCAGGCGATTCAAGGTTGATTTTCACTGTTCCGGCCTGTTGTTCCATATCCTTAACGAACCATTTAAGGGTCGCTATCAGGCCAATATCGTCGAGCATGACCGGTCGCAGGTTATCACAAACATGACTGAGGCTGGCAGCCATGCGGTCAACCGTCCCAAGCAGGCGGGCACAATGAAACTGCAATTCATCTTCCTCTTTAATCTGATGATTCTGTATCATTTCGACACCAAGTTTCAATGCTGTGAGCAATTGACCGAAGTCGTCATGAAGGTCCTGGGCCAATCGCTTGCTTTCAACTTCAGAACTTTCAATCAACTGCCATGAAAGCCGTCGAATATCTTTTTCCCTTTGCTGGAGCCCCTCCTCAGCAACTTTCCGGGAATGGATATCCGTATTCGTTCCAACAGCCCTCAAAGGTGTATTTTCGAGATCCCTGGTCACAACCTTGCCACGGGTCAGTATCCAACGCCAATCTCCGTATTTGGTTTTCATCCGGTACTCGGATTCAAAATACTCGCTCTTTCCCAAAAGATGGTCGTCGAGGTCGCGAAATACCTTTTTCTTGTCAGATAAGTGAATCAGTGCATCCCAACTGCTTACTTTCGGTTCAATACTTCCCGGTTCATAACCGAGCATACGCTCCCACCTCGGGCTGAAATAGATCGATTCCGCCTTAAAATCCCAGTCCCACAAACCATCGTTCACGGCATCCAGGGTAAGATCGAGCTGTTCTTCGCTTTCGACAAGCTGATCGATAATATTCTTTCTTTGTATGTAATGAGCAACGAGGGGACGATAATGGAAAAAGTAAAATGTCGGTGAGAGGATAACCAGTAACATGGTCGCATCGACAAAGGCCTCTGTTATCGTTGGCAGAGCCGGAAACAAGTGCAAGGCGAACATGATAATGATTTCCGAACAGAAAACTGAAACGACCAGCAATGGCAGGAGCTTGTAGGGAGACAGGCCCGGTACAGAATGAGCGGTTCCAAAAACATTGTAATCCAAATCGCTCAGAGCCTGCTTGATACTCTTGTTTTTTTTACTGCCTTTTTGAGAGTTATTTAACGAAAAGCTACCGATCATCCCCTCACTCACCTTTCTCTGCGAAAAAGCTGACCAAACATGTAATACTTCTTTCATTATAACAATAACAAATTGTTGTACAATTTTCATAACATACATAATTAGTTGAAATTTTGTAACCGGTATTTTTTTACCGAGACACCCAGGCAATAGCTATTGCAATAGATTCCACCTGATTTCAGCGACACTGCTTATGCCGGATACCGATCGGACACCCCGTAAGTTGCGATCTTTTCCATGGCAGGTCTGGCATCGTTGCCTTAAACGTCCGGACAAAAAACATGACAAATCAATCCACAGCGGCAAAGAGTTCCCGGGTGAACGACCGCGGACTTCCATCAACGGGATCTACATATGCATCAACTGAAGATGTCGATTCAGGAGCTACTTCAGGATTAAATTATCGACTACATTGAATCGTGTACCAGGGCTCCTTCACAAATCGAATATTCCTTGATATATTACGACATATTGAAATGATTGATGTTATCGTCAACGACATAATCGGGAGCGCCAATGATGCCACTCTCTTTTTTGTCCCGTCGGGTTCAGACAAATTGTCTGCAGTCTAACTATTCACGCTACCAGTCTGACGAAGTGATCGCCCAATACTGCGACGCCCACTACGGCCCGGACAAACTCGGGGTCGGCAACTTTTCACGCCAGATCGCTCAGCGCTGCTTTGAGCATCTCGAGGCCGGGCAACAGCAATCGGCCCTGGTCCTCGGCTGTGCGGTCGGTCGCACCGCCTTCGAACTGGCCACCCGCTTCAGGCAGGTAACCGGAGTCGACTTCTCTTCACGCTTCATCGACATCGCCAATCGTCTGAAAAAAACCGGGCGACTCCACTACAAGTTGATTAATGAGGGTGAACTCCTGACGGATCACGGGATCTGTCTCGCCGATTTCAAACTCGACAAAACCGCAGACCGGGTAACGTTTCGCCAGAGTGACGCGCAGGATCTCGAACCGACTCTCACCGGTTATGATCTGGTCGTTGCCGCCAACCTGATCGACCGACTCCCGGACCCCGGCAGCTTTTTATCGGGAATACATGAAAGGATTGCCGTGAACGGAGTACTACTGCTCGCCTCTCCCAACGACTGGCAAGAGAAGTATACGCCAAAGAAGAAATGGCTCGGGGGGTATTTCCGGAACGGTCGTGCGGTCAAATCGTACGAACAGCTTCAAAAAAAGCTCGCCAAACATTTCGAATCTGTCAATGAGCCGATAGATATTGAATTCACCCTGCGCAAGACCGCACGAACCTTCAGTCACGGCATTTCACAGGTAACGGTCTGGCGAAAAAGAGGATACGCAGAGGCGGTCAACAAAATCGTCAAAAAATATACATTGATCGTTTACCCGATCGGCGCAGGTGAACTCGATTTTTCGCTTATTTCCGTATTCATAGAACCGTTCAGAGCGCTGTGCGTTTTGTAAGCATCATCTGACCGTCGCCCTTGCCATAAGAGAACAGCATTAAATGAAAAATCACCTGTTCGCTTATGCTGCTTTTTGCGGCTTCGACTTTTCCGTGCACAGGAATTATCTCTTTATTTGTTCTTCAATTTTCTCCTGCACCACAGCAACCGAAAGACCGGATACCAGCAGCCTTTTTTGCCGTGACTTCTCACCGGAAAGGATTGAAACGTTTCGCTTCGGCACGCCGCAGGTCTTGGCAAAAATTTCACAGCAGAGCTTGTTCGCGGCTCCTTCGACCGGCGGCGAGGTCAACCGTACCTTCAGAGCGCCGTCCTGCTCTCCGATAATCTCATTTCTACTGGCGCGCGGCTGAACATGCAGGGAGATCACCGTCCCCTCCTCGACCGACCGGAGCCAATCCGGCATCAGAGAGACTCCGGATCAAATCCGTTATCGTCGAGATCGAAATCGACGCCGTTCAGTTCACTGGCAGTGATTTCATCGAAAGGGAGGGATTCCTCAAGCAGGTGGTTTTCGGCATTACTGCTCCCCTCGACTTCGACGACCTCGAGATCAAGCAGCTTGATATGACTCATCACCAGGGCACGCAGGGAGGTTTCGAACGAAATCTTCTGCCGCTTGACCTCCTGGATCTCGTTGATCAGCTGGATCCGGCGCTCATCGGCGTCGCGCACGATCCGTTCGGCCTTGAGCTGGGCATCGCTGAGAACAATGTCGGCTTCCTTATTGGCGTTGGCCTTGATGTCCTTGACCATCTTCTGGGTCGTGACCAGGGTATCCTTGAGGGTGGTTTCACGCTGTTTCATCTCATCGAGAGAAGCCCGCGTCCGGGCCAGCTCCTCACGCAATTCCTGGTTGAGACGAAGAATCTTTTCGACTTCTTCGGCGAGGGCCTCGAGAAACTCGTCAACGCCATACTTTTCGTATCCGAACGGGCGGGTTTTGAACTGTTTCTGTTGTATGTCAATCGGCGTAATAGCCATAGTCTGTCCCTGTTCTAAATGGTGTAGGCCAGCTGCGCCAGCCCCTTGACGACAACCCGTTGCAAAAACTGCAACAGGATCAGCAACACCAGCGGCGTCAAGTCAAAGCCACCGAAGACCAGCGGCACCACCCGGCGGATGCGATAGAGAACCGGATCGGTTGCGTTATGAAGGAAACGGACGATCGGATTATAGGGGTCGGGATTAACCCAGGAGATTATAACCCGCCCGAGCAGGATAAAGATATAGAGGGTAAAAACCAGGTCGACCACCTGAGCAAATGCCAGAATAATTTCACGCAACATTGTATTCACCTTTAGTAAACAGAAGAAATCGCGCAAGTACGCGCAACTTCTACATTTTATACAGCATCGGCAGGAAGAGTGTCAAACGGTTTCCCTATTCTCCAGTTTGATCGAACCAAACTCTTGTTTCTTTGACACCCCGTAGAAAAACCGTTAAAGTTACGCCTTTAAATTTGAACAGAGAGAGGTCCGATATGGTACGCACCAACAATCTGAAGGTTTCCAGCCTGACGCCTATTATTGCTCCGGCCGAACTGAAGCAGGTTTTCCCGCTGGCAGAAAAGAAAGCGGAATTCGTGATGACGGCCCGGAAGCATGTCCAGAATATAATTTTTAACAGGGATCCGCGGTTGATGGTTGTGGTCGGCCCCTGTTCGATTCACGATCCCGATGCGGCGATCGATTACGCAAGGAAACTCGCCAGACTCAGCAAGGATCTTGACGACCAGCTGTTCATCGTGATGCGGGTCTACTTCGAAAAACCGCGGACAACGATCGGCTGGAAAGGACTGATCAACGACCCTGACCTCGACGGGACGCATCAGATTTCAAAAGGGCTCGGTGTCGCCCGCAACCTGCTGTGCCGACTGACCGACCTGGAACTGCCGGTCGCAACCGAAATGCTCGACCCGATCACGCCGCAATACATGTCGGACCTGATCAGTTGGGGAGCGATCGGTGCCCGGACAACCGAGTCGCAGGTTCATCGCGAGATGGCAAGCGGCCTCTCCTTCCCGGTCGGGTTCAAGAACGGCACCGACGGCTCCCTGCAGATCGCCCTGGATGCCATGAAATCGGCCCTGCACCCGCACAATTTTCTCGGAATCAGCTCCGAGGGGAAAACGGCGATTGTCAAAACAACCGGCAACAGCGATGTTCACATTGTATTGCGCGGCGGCAACAACGGCCCGAATTACAGATCCGAAGACATCAAGAGCACCGAACAGATGCTTGAAAAGGCCGGCCTTGAAGCCGGCATCATGGTTGATTGCAGTCACGCCAATTCGAACAAGAACCACGAAAAGCAGCCGGAAGTTCTGGCCGAGGTGATCAGGCAAATTACCGCCGGAAATTCCTCGATCAACTCGGTCATGGTTGAAAGCAATCTCAAGGCCGGCAACCAGCCGATGGCCGATTCCCTGGAGAATCTCGAGTACGGTGTTTCAATTACCGACAAATGCGTCGACTGGGAGACCACCGAAAAAATGCTCCGTGATACGCATGCCGAGTTGAAAAAGATCGGCGGAAGGAACATATAGAAAGCATGGCTGAACAAAGGATCGGAAAAAACCCGGCAACCGAAAGCTGTTGACCGCCGAAAGCGCCGCCGGGAGCGGCGCCCGGATCGTCAACCACGGCTCAACCGGCAACCTGCTGCTCGCCCGCCGTCGATCACCAACGGCCGGGCTACAAGCTCTGCCCTTATGTTACCGACTGGCTCGAAACACCGACCGGTGAAGTTCCCAAGGTGACCGGCAGTTTAAGGCTGAGCGATACCTTCGGCCATTGGGCCATGCGCTGGGGCTTTGGCCGGAACCACTACAAGGTTGCACCCGGCCTCTATGCACTGAACAATCCGACCGCCGACTCCCCGGTTCTCGTTTCCGCAAACTACAAGCTCAGCTTCGATGTTCTGCGGCGATCGGTCGCGACTCTCGATGCCTGGCTCCTGGTGATTGATAGCAAAGGGATAAACGTCTGGTGTGCCGCCGGTAAAGGAACCTTCGGTACCGACGAGATCATCCATCGGGTCAAGGCCACCAGTCTCGAACAAATCGTTCTTCACAAGGAATTGATCGTCCCGCAACTCGGCGCCCCGGGCATCGCTGCTCATGAAGTCAAAAAGGGGTGTGGCTTCAAAGTCATCTACGGACCGGTCAAGGCAAAGGATATTACCGCATTTCTCTCTTCCGGACAAAAAGCGACACCGGAGATGCGGCGGATCACCTTCACCACTTTCGAGCGTTTTATCCTGACCCCGGTCGAGATAACCGTTCTCTGGAAAAAAATTCTCTGGGCGATGCTCGTCCTGTTTATCATTGGCGGCATCGGACCCGGGATATTTTCATTATCAGCTGCCTGGAGTCGCGGCCTCGGGGCGATCGCTGTCGGCCTCGCCGGGGTGCTTGCCGGAGCCGTGCTGACTCCGGTTCTGTTGCCGTGGCTCCCGGGCAGAGCGTTTGCCATCAAAGGTGCCGTTGTCGGCGCAGCCATAGCCCTACTCGGACTGATCCTGTGCGCCGGACAGCCCGGCTTCGGTCATTCCCTCGCCGCCCTGCTTGCATTGACCGCAATTTCGTCGTTTGTCGCAATGAATTTCACCGGTTCTTCGACCTACACTTCACCGACCGGTGTTGAAACTGAAATGCGCCAGGCTATTCCATTTCAACTGGCCGCCCTGCTGGTGGCAGCAACGGCATTCATCTGGGCCGCTTTTTAGGAGAGAGTCATGAGTGAGCACCGCTATCTTGAAGGGGTTGTCACCCTGCAGTATGACGAGCCGACCTGCATCGGCTGCGGTATGTGCGCCACGGTCTGTCCGCATGCGGTGTTCGAGATGCGCGACAAGAAAGCAGCGATCACTGATCGTGACCGCTGCATGGAGTGCGGCGCCTGCGCCAAAAATTGTCCGGTCGAGGCCATTTCGGTCAAAGCCGGCGTTGGCTGTGCCAGCGCAATTATTCACAGTTGGCTGACCGGCGAAGAGCCGAGCTGCGACTGCGCCAGCGGCGGTTGTTAACCTTCGCCCGGAAAAACTACAAAAAAGTCACAAATCCCCCCCTCTCGACTATTGATAATTCTCTACCTTTTCGGTAAAGTTTCAATTACCTAACTATTAAATTTATCTCCTCAGGAGGGGGTCATGGAAACAATATCTGCTGACCGGTTGCGGCGAGCCAAGTGGGCCTACACCACCCGTCGAGTTGACCAAGTTAAAGTAGCCGGGATCCTGACTGATTCTCCGGTCCCGCAAGCCGGCGATCTTGTTCTTGCCCGCGTCGATTCCCTGGGACAGCACCGACGACTTGAACTGACGACAAGCCGACGGGCCGAAATGTTTGAGGGCGACGAGATCGTGGTGGCCTTCGGCAATCGCTACGCACCTGACCAATTCGAAGGGATCGTCCCCGACAAATTCGAACCGTGTCGTCTTGTCGCCGCCGGGGGAGTTGCCGCGCGCGTTCTCAACTGGCATACGCGCATGAAACGTGCGACCAAGATCACCCCGATCGGGCTTTTGACCGATAAAAAAGGGAATCGCATTAATTTGCGCAATTTCAGAATGCCACAGACGGAAGGAGCCGCAGAAAGGCCTTTTGTTCTTGCTGTTGCCGGAACCTCAATGAACAGTGGCAAGACAACCGCATGCTCCAATCTGGTCAAGGGAATGGTCCGCCGCAATCTCAGGGTTGCAGCGGCAAAAATCACTGGGACCGGGGCCGGGGCTGATTACCGGATCCTGGTTGATGCCGGGGCCGACCCGGTCTATGATTTTGTCGATGCCGGCTATGTATCGACTTACCGCATCACCGACGAAGCCCTTCTCGACGTCGTCAAAACTCTCTGCGGACACCTTGAAGAGAGTGGTGTCGATATCATTATTCTTGAAATAGCCGACGGTCTGCTGCAGCGGGAAACGGCTCGTATTTTCAATATGGCCGAGTTCACTTCACGCCTTGATGGCATCATTTTCGCTGCCAATGACGCTCTCGGAGCGCAATCCGGAATTTCCCGCCTGTCCTCTCTCGGTTTGCCGCTGATCGGCTGCACCGGTGTCCTGACTTCATCACCCCTCGCGACCAGAGAAACCGAAGCCGCAACGGGTCTTCCGGTCTACCAGACCAACAACCTGCGCCGGGCCCACGTTGCCGCCATGGTTTACAATACCCTGCGCAACCGCCGACGCAAGGGATAAGGTAGCTTGATGGCTGAAGCAACTGAAGAAAAACAGGGTGTTCTGCCAAAGGTCTTTTTCCGGCAGCGCCGCTGGTTGTTGATCCGTTTGATCATCAACGGTTTTTTACAGGCGGCCTCGATTGTCGGTTCGATGCTCCTGGTGCGTTACGCCTTCGATGCCTTACTCAATCCGACATTTGACGATCCCGAAGTTCACATGTTCGAAATGACCGAGGTCAATGACATCTGGTTTTTCGCTTGCGGACTTCTCGCCTGCACCGGCCTGGCGGCATGGTTGCGCTGGATTCAGCGAGTTGATGCGGAGAGACTTGGCCAATCATACATCCACCGCATCCGTCTGATGCTGTACGATAAAATGGGACGATGTGCACCGCGCGCCCTCGGCCGCCGGTCTTCCGGTTCGACCATTCTTCGTTTCATCGGGGATCTGAGCGCCATCCGGCGCTGGGTCAGCCTCGGCCTCGCCCGCATTGTTGTCGCGTCGATTATCGCAATCATCTCCCTCGGTTTTTTGGCATGGCTCGATATCTACCTGGCCACGGTTTCGATCCTGTTGCTGACCTTCGGCCTGCTCTGGAACCTGTTGCTCGGCCCGAAGATGCACCAGACCATTTCCGAAGCGAGAAAACGGCGGGGTCGCCTGGCAGCCAACATCAGCGAAAAGATCCGTTCCTTTACTGTCATCCAGGCGTTTGATCAGGTCGATCGCGAGAGAAGACGATATCGGAATCAGAGCCAGAAGCTTCGTGATGCCATGATCTCCCGGGCCAGGGCCTCCGGCAAAATGCGCGTCGTCACCGAAGGAGCGACCGCGGCATCACTCGGTCTCGTCCTTTCACTCGGCGCGCTGTTGGTCTTCAAGGGAATAACAACCTCGGGAAATGTTGTTGCAGCCATGGCTGTCGTCGGCTTTCTCTCGACCCCGATCCGCGACCTCGGTCGGGTCCATGAATACTTTCAGGGCGCCCAGGTTTCTCGGGAGAAAATCCTGCAGTTCATGCGCACCCGCAACCTGCGCGGCCGGGATCCGGATCTTCCTGACCTGAAAATTGACAAAGGACTGATCGAATTCAGGGAGGTCACCCTCGAGGGAGCCTTGTACGGCATTTCCGCCTCGGCCCCACCCGGTTCAAGGATCGCCATTATCGGCCCCAACGGTGCAGGCAAGTCGACCCTGCTCCATGTTATCAACCGATTGGTCGACCCCGATTCCGGACAGGTGCTGGTCGATGGTCAGGAGCTGTCCCGGTGCAACCTCGCTTCGATCCGACGCATGATCGGATCGGTCAGCCCCGACCTCCCCCTGCTCCGCGGCTCGGTGAGATATAATCTCTGCTATCGTTGGCGTGATGCGCCCGAAGAGGAGGTCACACGGGTCAAGAAACTCTGCCTGCTGGATGAAATGATCAATTCTTTTCCGCAGGGGGAGAAACACCGTATTCAGGAAGGCGGGCAGAATCTCTCGCTCGGCCAGCGTCACCGGCTGGCTCTGGCGCGGGCGGTACTCGGGAATCCGTCGATACTCATCCTCGATGAAATCGACGCCAACCTCGACCCGCAAGCGACTGCGGTCGTCGATCATGTGATCGAAAGCTTTCCCGGCACAATTCTTATGGTGACCCGGGCCGAAGAAAGGCTCGGCCGGGCCGACGAAGTCTGGCATATACGCTCTGGCAGGCTGATCAAAAAGGAGCACTTGACGACGAACCGGGAACAGGTCACAACGGTTTAAGCCTCTTCATTTTAACAAAGGATAAAACATGGCATTGTCAATTGAACCCGGCACGATTTATCGGCGTGAACTCGACGGCACGCTACAGATGGACTATTTTATTTATCTGCCGAAATCGGGAATCCAGGAAAATCGGGTCATGGTTACCATTCACGGAATCTCGCGCAATGCAGAACAGCATGTCAAAGGTTTTGCTGCCCAGGCCGAGCAACATGGAGCGGCTCTCGTCGCCCCGTTGTTTCCGAAGAGCCAGTACCCACGCTATCAGCGCCTCGGCGCAACCGTGCATGAAGGCCGCGCTGACTTTGCCTTTGACCGCGTCCTCCAGGAAGTCCGCGCCCTGATCAACATTGATCCGGTCCCTTTAAAGATTTTCGGTTTCTCCGGCGGCGGCCAGTTTGCTCACCGATATGCGATGTTTTATCCGAAACGGGTCGAGCGGCTGGTCCTCGGAGCACCCGGCTGGTACACCTTCCCCGATGCGGAGCGGCCCTATCCCTATGGCCTCGGATCATCTGAAGAGTGGCCGCAGCTCCGTTTTACCCCGAGACACTTCCTGGGCATCCCTTCCCTTGTCCTGGTCGGCGAGAATGATGACATCCGTGACGATGATCTCAACAAAATGCGCCGAATCGATGCGATACAGGGTTTAAATCGGGTTGAGCGTGGAGAACGCTGGGTTCAGGCAATGAATTCCCTGGCCCGGGCATTCCAGGAGAATACCGATTATCGTTTCGAATCGGTACCTAACGCAACGCACGCCTACGAAAGCTATCTGGCGCACCCACCTTTTGCCGAAACGGTTTTCAAGTTCCTTTTTGATACGACTTAACAGACAAGGGCAGCGCAAGCTGCCCTTGTCTGATTCCCTCAATTTTCTATTCCAGCTAAAGATGGTAGGGATTTCCTTTCCGGAATTCTGGATACGAGACCGAGTGGACATGCCGGCCATTCTTCTTGACAATGTACTTCTTGTACTCACCCGCTTCCCGCACAATGATCCGGCACTTGCCCGGCCGATCCTCCATTTGCAGACAGATGCGGCCATTCTCCTTAACCTGCCATTTACCGGTCCTTTTCTGCCCATTTCGATACTGGCTGACCTCGCCATCCGGATCGTAGTACGAACGACTCTCCCTCCTTTTAACAGCTGTCACCGATTCAACGGTACGATCATAAAACAACTGTAACACCTCCTCGGCATTCAGCGTCCCGGCCGGCAGCGTGACCCCTTCATTAAGCCTGGAAGTGAGCTGCGGCAGAATCGCGTTGCCGGTCCTGATTGAAGCAAAGTACGCGCCCGGCTCATGATTATTATCCGCTTTCGGAATGTAAAGCCGGTATGAATTCTTCTCAGGAAGAACAAAGCGGCAATCGCGATCACCACTGACTTTCATGCAAAGACGGTCCTCTCGCACGTTCCAGAACCCTTTCAGATAGTCCTTATCGGGCTTCACCAGGCGTAATTCGCCATCGTTGAAAAAAAAGACCTCACTGCTCTTGCCGGATGATTCTTCAAGAACAATTGTTTTCCCCGAGACCAGTTGAACGATCTGCTTTTCCGATAAAGCCTTCCCGGGTGCCTTGACTGCAGCCAACAAGCCGGAAAACATGCCGGACAGAAGAACCAGAAGCAGACTCAACATCACAAAACGAACACATTTCATAATTAATTTATTCCTTTCCAATGCACAGGGTTTTTTATTCTTCAGCAATATAATTCTGCACCTCAAGTTTGAGATCATCAATGTTGACACGAACGGCTCCATCTCCTTTTTCGGTGCGAACGAGCCCTTCGTCGACCCACTCGAGGATTCTCTCAACCGGAATACCAAACTTGGCAGAAGCTTCTTCCGGATCGTACCAGGTTTTACCCAGGGCCATGACTGTCTCCTTCCTGAAATGTTTTCAACTGAATTCAATTGCGGCCTGAACAGCTGAAAATTAACTTTACAAACCTGACAAACATACCTAGATTAGCCAATTATAACATCTGCTTATATTTTTTCAGTGAACTGCATGGCGAACTCAATACTCATCATCGACGACAACAGAACGATCCGCCAGCAGGTTCGCGAAATCCTGCACGGCACCGAACTTTTTGAAAACTGTCATGAAGCGGGTGACGGCATCGAGGGATTCAAGATCCTGCTCAGCGAGAAAATTGACATTATCCTCTGTGATCTCGAAATGCCCGGCATGGATGGCTACAAGTTTCTCCGCATGGTCGCTTCTCGCGAAGAACTGATGGACATCCCGGTAATCCTTCTGACCAGCCATGAAGAGCAGGAGGCGAAAATCCGCGGGCTGGAAGCCGGGGCGAGTGATTATGTGACCAAACCTTTTTTCCCGGCTGAACTGCTCGCCCGGGTCAAGGTCCAGCTCAAAATCAAATCATTACAGGACAGTCTCAAGCAGAGCAACCTTCAACTTAAGGAGCTCTCCCAGACCGATGCCCTGACCGGCCTCGCCAACCGGCGGCAGCTGATGAATATCCTGGCTATTGAATTTGAACGGAGCCGTCGAACCGGCACCCCTTTTTCAATATTGATGATCGATCTCGATCATTTCAAGAAAATCAATGACAACTACGGCCACCAGGATGGGGACGTGGTATTACGGTCTACTGCCGAGTTGATGCTGGCGCATCTGCGTCAATACGACACAGCGGCCCGATTCGGAGGTGAGGAGTTTACCCTGGTGCTGCCGGAGACCGACCCGGTCGAAGCGGCCGGAGTGGCTGAGCGGATCCGCAAGGAAATTTCAAAAATGACCTTCACCGGCAGTATCGCCAAGCTGAAGCTTACCGCCAGTATCGGTGTCGCAACAGTCCCGAAGGATAATATCGGGAGTCTTGATGATTTTCTCAGAGCGGCCGACGATGCCCTTTACCAGGCAAAAAACAACGGCCGCAACCGGGTTGAAGTTCTCACCTGATTAATCCCCGCTCGACTCTTTTGACAGCTGAAGATCGTCATACCAGGCCCGGGCTGAAGTTCCCGTGTTGTCGCTGTCTGTCATAATGGCAATGGCGCCGACAAGCCGGGGCTCTTCGCCAAAAATCCGGCGATAGTCCGCATAAACATTCCGCCGTTCACTCTGCCATTTTCCGGCAGCATCTCCGCCGCTGCGTACTGCCACCATTTGCGAGTTCGCCGTGTAGGGGCTCGGCACAATCTCCCCCGCCGGCAACCGGTTGGCCCAGATGTAGTTGATCGAACGGGTTTTCGGAAAGAACCAGTGCGGAAAAACGACGTAGACCCGGGCCGGGTAATCATCCTTCTCCTTCGAACGAACATCGCCGCCCGGAACTGTCTGGTCAATCTTCCAGCGCCAGCTCAGAATCGGGTAGGTAGCGAGGTCGATTTCCTTTTCAAAGAACAGTCCGGATGCGGTCCCCTTGCTGGTTGCCGCAAGAACGTGGCTGCCGTTCTCTTCAACCACCTGGTAATCGGTCTCACCAACAAACGATTCGACGGTCCAGTCAGGCGACAATCCGTCTTCAAAGTCATCGATCAGAATCGTTGTCGCCGGTTCAGCGAAAGATCTGATCGGTAACAACAGAAATATCAGGAAAACAATCCGTTTCATCATCCGTACCCGCCACTATCGAGATCATTCCTTTGCCGCCGACTCTCTCCTTCGCTGGTAACAAGGACAGCACTGCGACCTTCGACCGGACACTTGGTCTCGCAGATGCCACAGCCGATGCAGAGCTTCTTGATAACCTTGGGAAACTTGAGATTCCTGACCTGACCATTGACCAGGACATCGCGATGCTCAAAGACAATCGCTTTTTCGCCGGTCGGACAATGCTCCTCGCAGACCAGGCACTCCTCACCCCGGGCGAAGGGGAGGCAGCGATTCTTGTCGATCACCGCCAGACCGATCACTTCTTTCTTCTTTTCTTCGAGCTTGAGTTCGCGAATCGCTCCGGTCGGGCAGACCTGGCCGCAGAGGGTGCAATTGTACTCGCAATAGCCGAGGCGCGCGACCAAAAGTGGAGTCCAGAGACCGGCACTCCCGGCCTGTAAAAACGCCGGGTGCAATGCCGAACCGATACAGACCTTCATGCACTCGCCGCAGCGGATGCAACGCCGCAGGAACTCCTGTTCTTCGACTGCGCCGGGCGGGCGGATCAGGAAGGAATTGGTCCGGACCGGTTCCGGGGCGATTCGCATGACCGGCCCGATCAGGGCACCGCCGACAATCGCCCCGGCGATGTGGCGCCGGTTCAGGTCAACCCCGGCGGCAGAAACCGGGCGCGGCGTCCAGTGATACTCGACCCGCGACGACGGACAATAATCGACGCAATCGAGACAGAGGAAACATTCCTGTTTGCGGTACCCTTCCTGTTCAACGGCGCCACTACGGCACTCCGAACCACAGAGCTGACAATCGCTGCACAGGCCGTTCTGCGAACGTTCGAGCAAGGACCGGCTCGCGCAGAGTCCGAGCAGGGCGCCGAGGGGACAGATATATTTGCACCAGAAGCGGCGGTCAACCTTCTCGAGGAAAAGGATCAGGAGAAAAACGGAAAAGGTGAAAAGCGGCAGCAGGAAAAAGGGTTGATGGAAAGCCATCAGGTTGTCGCGGAAAAACGGGTAAGCCGCATTCAGGGCCGGAGAGACCAGTGGGATATTAACATCATAAGTGAAATCGAACAGGCCGTTGAGAAAAAGATTGTAAACCGGGTAGATGGAGAAAGTCAGGGTGCGCAAAAAAATACTGAGGGGATCAAAAAGACCAAAAAGCTGAACACCGAACAGGGCAGCGACCGTCAGCGTAATCAGCAGAAAGTATTTGACCCGGCGCCAGCCGGGGGCTAAGGCCCGCCGACCGCGGCCGACAACTTTGCCGAGCCCGTCGAGGGTCGTTCCGAGCGGACAGATCCAGCCGCAGAAAAAGCGGCCGATGACAGCGGTCAGAACAAGCAGCAGTAAAGACGGCCAGAGCAGCGACCAGCCGAACGAGCCGGGCGCCAGAAAATCGGCCAGCGCCGCCAAAGGGTCGATCCGGAAAAGCAGCGAGACCGGATAAGGAAGCTCATCGACCCCGCGGTATTCGGTCTGTACAAAAAGCCAGATGAATCCGGCCAGACAGAAAAGCTGCGAAGCAATGCGCAGCTTGTGCCAGTTTATCTTGCCGGTTCCCTTCAAACCTTGTTCACCCGCGATAGATCCATGGTCCCGAGTCCGCGCCGGGCGCCGGCAACGATAGTCGAAATCTCGCCGGGTTCGAGACCGAACAGGGTTGCTGCGTAGCTGTCGGCTGCGATGATATCGGGTGATGCGATCAGGGTCTGCAGTTGTCGGACATCGCTGAGTCGGCCGCCCTGCGGACCGTTGGCGACCAGGATTCGCGTCGCATCGACGATGGTCAGGTCGGAATGAATGACACTGTTGATATCGGCCAGCGATTCATCGATCCGCCGATGCAGGGCGCCGCGATTCCCTCCAATCACCCCCATGACGTTCTTCATCGCCAAAGTCAGCCGGGAAATCGAATGATGCTTGGCAATCGGCACGTTGATGAACCGGTCGGCCTCGAGGGCCGGTTTATAGAAAGACCATTCATCGAGGGCGACGCCCCCCTTCAGGGCGACCTCCTGGTAGGCGCGGCGATCCATATGTTCGAGCGAAACCCGGTCGGAACGGATCGACTCGAGAGCGTCGCGGATACCGCTGTTGACGTAGCAGCGCCTGGCATCATTACAGGTCCGGTCAAAAATCCTGACCTCTTTGGCACCCGCTTCAAGACAGAGCTGGACGACAGCTTTCACTACTTCGGGATGGGTATTGGCCGCCAGCTCAACCGACCGGTCCCAGCCAATATTCGGCTTGACGACCACGGTCTCTCCTGACTTGACAAAACGGTCCATGCCGCCAAGAGCCGAAAGCGTCTCACGAACCAGCAGCGGAATATCGGTGCCCTTGCGAACAGCCAGGTCAGGGCCGCCGGCCGCCTGCGCCACCGGCACCAGTTCGAGCATCGGCAACGATCCGGCAGCGGCAGCCATGATCGCTGCCTGCAAAGAATTACGAATAAACTGACGTCGATCCATTTAGCGCTCCACTCCCGTCAGATCAGACGGTTTTTCCGCAGGAAATCGCGGGCGACCTGTTTGCTTTCAGTGCCTTTGACCGCCGCTTCAAGCTCCGCGATGGCCGCACCATCGATCCGGCCGCCGAGCTTGTTGATCAGGCGCGCCAGCGCCGGGAATTTTTTCAGGGTATCCTTGCGCACCACCGGCGCTGCCTCGGCAGCGACTCCAGCCGGAGCGAGACCCGGGGCATCGAAACCGAACGGCTTAAGCCAGATCAGGTTCAGCTCCTCGTTGTAGACGGTCTTGACTGCCTTGTAGAGCTCGGCCTGGTCGGCGACCGGGGCTTTCTTCAGAATATTGACCTGACCAACCCCGGTATACTCGACATACATGTCGAGATCGGCCTTGAGCAGAGCCTGGTGCGCCGCCGAACTCGATGCGACACTGACCACCTTGACCGTCGTTCCGGTCCGCTCCTGGATCAGCAGGGAAAGCATCTGTGCCAGCAGATCCTGTTGCACGGTCCCGGTCGTCCCGACGACCAGGGTTTTGCCGACACAGCCAAGACCAACGCTCGTCGTCAGCACAAGAAACATAATTGTCAGCAATACTTTTTTCAGTTTCATCCTTCTACTCCTTTGCCATCCCGATCGACAGGCCCAGGCTGACCGGTGCCGTCAGTGGCTCCGGTGCGCGAACCCGACCGAGAGTCCGGTCCTGTTTTTTGTCAAAAAATTGATCTTCTATCTTGTTCGGGGCAACCCCCCACCAGTTTTGCGGCAGGGTGACATCATGCTTCTGGCTGATCCCGAGTTTAACATTATAGTCGCGGTTGTCGGCAATATTGTTTTTCCAGATCTGCGCCTTGTCCTCCGAGCGGGTGACGATAAAAACCCCGATATCATTATTGCGGATATCATTGCCGGTGACAATCGCCCGGCTCCGCCGTTCCTCGTAGCGCAGGCCATGCCGGTTCCGGTAGATACGATTCCCCCGGACCTCAATATTAACAGTCGAAAAACGGACACCGTCAATATTGTTACGGAAGACCGAGTTTTCAACCACCGCCTTGCAGAAATGCACCTGGATGCCGCTGTAGGCGTACTCGGATACGACGTAGGCGACCTCTCCCTGCCGGGCAAAATCGAGATAGAGATACTTCCAGTCGGCAGGCTGCCGGTTCTCTTCGGCACTGCTGAACAGGATTGGCGCCCCGGGGGTTCCTCGGGCAACCAGGCTGCCCTCGATCAGGATTTCGGCATCACCGATGCCATCGCCGTCACGATCATTACGGACAAACAGGACTTTCGTCCCCGGCCTGATCGTCAATTTCCCTTCTTTTTTTACGGTCACAACGCCATCGACGACGATCGTCCCCGACCAGACCTCGTCAGCATCTATCACCGTATCGCTCAGGGTCTTTACATGGTCCGGACTCATAGCAACACAGCCCGCAAGAAATAAAAACAGAAATACACCACTTAACTTGGGAACCCTGGATTTGATCATCGTACTGCTACCAATTAAGAATGTCGTTAAAGGATCTTATGGTCATCAGTGGTAGTTGCCGGCCTGCGGTCCGGAATCGGACGGTCCGATATCGACCGTCCCGAAATTCTCTTCATATCGTTTCAGGTTCTCCTCGAGTGCCTTGAGGAATCGTTTGACATGTTTCGGCGAGGTAATTACCCGCGAACGGACCTTGGCCCGTGGCGCCTGTGGCTGGACGAAAATAAAGTCGAGGGTGAACTCGGCGTCGCTGTGGTTGACAACGGCGAGGTTGGAGTAGACCCCCTGAGCGATCTCTTCGTCGACCTGAATTTCGATTTTCACTTCCTTCGGTTGCTGTTCACTCATAGATTCTCCCTGCTTCTAGTCGAGGCTTATCGGCTCGGCAATAATCGTCATATCATTAACAACCTGATCCGCCTTGACGGTCAGGCCGTGGTCAGCACTTTTATCATACATACCGAACAGCTCGCCCGGTGTCGGCGAGTCCCCATATTCCTGGCGGGCTCCGATAAAAAAGGTCCCTGGTTGGCCGAGACTGAGGCGAAAGCGACCATCATTCCCGGTCGGCGCCGATAAAGCGGCCGGGCGCTTATGCCCGATCACTCGATCGGTATAGGCAAAAACATGCAGTCCCGCCAGCGGGTGGCCTTCGGCATCGAGAACCCGGCCCGTGACAACCGGTCCGGTCGCCTGGGTGATCGTCTCGCTCGACAACTGGCTCCTGACTTTACGGACCGTCGGAATGACGACCCGACTGGTCGTTCCGGCTTTGGCAACCAGCGGGTTGCCGGCAAAATGTCCGAGATAATCGCCTTCAAGAACCGGTCCGACCCTCTGGTCATTCATCCGCTTGCGTGCCATCAAAAAATAGCTGCTCTCCGGTAGTCCGTCAAAAGCGAAAGCCCCGTCGGCACCGGTCGGCATCGACAATCGATACCCCTGTCCTTTCAGATCGTCGGCGGCGTCGAGATAAAGATAAACGTATGCCCCGGCCAACGGCTTGCCGGCAAATTCAACGACGCCCTCTATGGCAGCGCTGTACTCGTCATCGTAGCCGACAACCCTGACCCCGGAGACCGGCACGACCTGCAGTCCGGCCCAGACATCATCGCGATCAACCGTTACCGGGTTACGGCCGCAAAAAGCGAAAAGCCGCCGTTTTTCATCGCTTGCAAACAGGGCATAGGAACCGGGAGAAACCTCGACCCGGAAATAGCCTTCAGCATCACTCGGCGCTGCAATAAATTCCGGCTCCCGGGTAAAGTCAAGATCCCGATAAAGAAAGACCTTGAGACCGGAAACCGGTTCGTCGCCGTCAACAATCCGGCCTTCAATCGTGGCTGCTGCCGCTGGCAAGGTGATGACCAGCAGCAGGAATATCATGAGCAGGGTTCTCACTATTGACTCCGCGGACCGGCATCGCGAACCGGTTTGGTGAGCCAGGGGGAATAGACGATCCGGTCAATCCGATAGCTTTCCGGACCGAACCCTTCGTAAGTGACCCACTCCTTGTCGCGACGATCGAAAAAGAACGGTAGATTCTTCTCCTTGCCGGCTTTCTCGAGGGCTGCTGTCCGGTCGCTCCACCAGTTGCCGCTGACGTCGACAATATCGTTAAAACTGGTCGGCGCCTGGCTCAGCATCGTGTTCTTGCTTTTACGCGCCATAGCCTCTTTCTGCATCAGTTTTTTCGACCCCGATCTTTTTTCCCAGTCGGCGCTCTGGTAGATCCCGAGTTCGACCCCCATCCGGTTGCCGGAGAAGTTATTGTTCCGTATCGTCGGATAAGACGAGTAATCGCAGAACATCGCCAGATCGTTCTCTTCAAAAATATTATTTTCGACCTTCGGATTCGATTTGCGATAATTGTAAAGCGCCGTTCCGTTTTTACTGAACAGGTTGTTCTGTAACAGGGGTGATCCATACTGGTCGTTGCGAACAGCCATCTTGTTGCCGATAAACCTGTTGTCCTCGAGTGCCGGATAGGCAAATGAATAATTGACCAGGGCGATCTCGTTGTCGACAAACCGGTTATGGCGTATTCGCGGTGTGCTCTTGGTCTGATTGCAGTAAAGAGCCAGCCGGTTATTGGTGAAAATATTATCTTCAATCACATCGGGATAAGGCTGCAGCAGGCCGATCCCCTGTTCATTGTTTTCAAAGGTGTTTCCGGCAATCCGACCGCGGCTGTTGTGCGATGCCAGGATAGCTGTCTTGCCATGACCGACAAAGGTGTTTTCAAGGATCAGCGGATTTGATCGCATTTCATTATCAATCGCCATCTCGTTATCTTCAAACCGGTTCTTTTCAATCCGCGGCGATGCTTCACGCAGTAACTTGATTGCCGTCCCGCAATTGGTGAAAACCGAGTCGGTCACTGAAAAATCGGTCGCAATGCTGCTGATCGCCGATTCGGCGCCATCGACCCGGATCGCCGAGAAAAGGCTCCCCTTTTCACCTTCAACAAAATTGATTCCCTGCCAGCCCGGCGGCGACTCGATAACGACCGGGCGCCGGGCACTCCCCCTGACCTGGATCACTCCGGAGACATCGATATTGGCCGAAGGTGAGGTTACCTTGATTTTACTGCCGGCCGCCACGATCAGAGTGCTGCCGCGCGGAATCCTGAGCGCTTCATTGAGAACGACTTCATCCTGCCAGACGGTTTCGCCGGCCGGCAGTTGCTTCAGCGCGAATGCCGGTATCGCTGACAACAACAGCAGCAGGATAGCCGCTGAAACTCTATTGCGCATCTGCCGGTTCAACATCTATCACCACCTCCTGCACCACTGCCCCGTTTTTGAGCTTGATCGCATGATCTTCACTGCCGGAGAATTTTCCGTAGAGTTCACCTTCGACAGCCGGTCCGCCGAAATTTTTCCGGGCCAGCAGATAATACGAACCGGCGGCCGGAAGAGCCAGCTCAAACGTGCCGTCCGATCCGGTTTTTGGTGAGAAGAAATCGGGGTTTCCGGTCATTCCCGGCTGTCGATAGGCAAAGACATGCAGCCCGGCAACCGGCCGGCCGCTCCGGTCACGGACGACGCCGCGGACACCGCTGAACGGCACACCTTCCCCCTCTTCCAGCATCGGCATCCGGGTAATGGTCTCAAGTTCGACATCGACAATACGGTTTGGTTCGACCCGCACCGGGTTGCCGTAGTAGTAATTGAAGTAATCACCGATCTCGATCGGCCCGAACTGTCCCCCCTTCGCCCTTTTACGGGCGAGCAGGTAATACTCTCCCGGCGGCAGGCGCAGCCGGAAGTCACCTCGCGCCACCGGTTGAACAAAGTACCCCGGGCCCTTGAAGCCCCGTGAGGCATCTTTGTAGACGTAAAGATAGGCACGTTCCAACGGTTCCCCCTGGAAGCTTAATCGCCCCTTGATCCCGGAGTAACCGGAATCGACCGGTGCCGTCTCTTCCGGCACCCTGATCAGGTTGAAGCCGACGGTTGTTTCGTGACCGGCAACCACCCGAACCGGACTGCCGCTGTAATAACAGAAATAGTTCCCCGGCTTCGGTTCCCCTTCATAGTCACGCGCCGTCAGGTAATAGCTTCCGGGCTCCAGTGCCAGGCTATAGGTCCCATCGACCTGCGAAGGGCCCGATGCGGCAACGACGCGCTCCTCGGCAATATCGGATATACTCTTGTAGGCACGTACGGTCAGACCGGGAACCAGCTCACCGCGCCAGGCGATTCGCCCGCGAACCCCGGTTGCAGCCAGGGCTGTTCCGGCAATCATCAACAGGATTACGAGTAGACCGATTCTCTTCATTTCTTCTCCGGGGCGCCGAACACCGGCTGCCGGCGCCAGGGATGAACATCTACCTGATCGAGCGGGTATTCGCGGCCTTCCTCGATAAAGGTCGGCCGATCACGGCCGTCATCGATAAACGAGAGATTTTTGCCTTGACCGTTTTCTCCCAACTCACCGGCAGCCTTGGCTCCCCACCAGTTCTGGCGGGCATCGACCGTGCCATCGAGTTTTGGTGGGGCCGGCAGGCCGGTCGCCGACTTTTCGATGGAGCCAAAAGCCGAACGGGTGCTTTCGGCCTGGCGCGCCTTATTGCCATTCTCCCGCTCCCATTGTGACGACTGGAATTCAAGGAAAACCGCTTTGCCGTTTTCAATAAAATCGTTGTTGCTAATAACCGGATACGACGAGAAGGCGACCTTGACCCCGATGTCGTTACGGAACAGCAGGTTTCTCTCAATCAGCGGGTCGGCCCGTCGGTAAAGGGAAATACCGACCTCGTTATCGCTCACATCGGAACCGCTGATTTTTGGTTTCGCTCCCTTTTCAACCCGGATGGCGATCCGGTTGTGGTCGAAACAGTTGTCAGTAATTTCCGGGTTACTGCCGGAGTAGGCGACCATCAAGGCGGTCTGTTCGTGGCTGAACACGTTGCCGGAAAACCGCCGTGGTGTCGAACGGAAGATATAGGCGCCATACTTGCCATTCCGTTCAAACCGGTTATTAAGGATAGCCGCGGCCGAGCCATCCTTGACAAAGAGACCAACCTTGCGGTTGTTGCGGAATGTCGCACCGGCCAGCGTCGCTTCGGTTTGCTGACGCAGCTCGACACCAACATCATTCTGTTCAAGAATCAGGCCTTCAAGACGCGGCTCGCCACCGATCACCTGCACCCCGATGCGTGCATCCCGGATCGCGCTTTCAGTAATCAGGGTATCCACTCCGGTACCCTTGAGCACGATTCCGTTCCAGCCCTGACCGGAAAAGGTGACACCGCGAGCCGTCATTCGGCCGGCGACCTCGAGTGTTCCCCCGGCGGCAAAACTGATTCGGCTGTCGGGTTCAATTATCAGATGCCCGCCCTGATCGACCCGGACCTTGTCGGATATCGTCTTGTCGCCGCGCCAGGTCACGTCGCCGTCAATCACTTGCGCGACCACGGGAGTTGCACTACAGAAAAGCAAAAAGAAGACAAGAATGCGCATTACCAGACCTCCCGCACAATAATATCCGAGAGCGCCTCAACCTGCCCGGCTTCAACCCGGACCGAATGATCGGCCTGGCCATCATGGGTGCCGACCCATTCACCCGGTTCCAGCGGTCCGCCGTAGGTGCTGCGGGCCCCGAGATAATAGGTTCCGCCGGCACCGAGGTTGAGTACATAGCGCCCGTCCGCTCCGGTCGGTGCCGAAATATAGGTCGGTTTGCCGACCATCCGGCTATCGAGATAAGCAAAGACAAATATACCCGAAACAGGTTGTCCGTCGCGATTGACAACCCGCCCTTCGAAACGGGTCGCGGTCTGCTCGAACTTGCCTTCGTCAAGTTTTTTCGTCCGGGCGGTCGCATCAACGGCCGCAAGTCTGAAATCGCCGATATCACGGTATTCACCGGCCGCGACCGAAATCGGGTTGCCCGGATAATTAGCATTCAGGTCGCCCGCCTCCGGCTCACCCATCCTTCCGCCATCCGATCTTTTACGGGCGGCGAGGAAAAAACGGCCGGACGGCAGATCGATCCGGAAGCGGCCGTCATCTTCACTTTGTACCGCCTCTCCGTAAGAGGGCCCGATCAGCCCCGATTCCGACTCGGCATAGACATAGACGAAACCGTGCGACACTACTTCCCCCTGGTGAACAAGCCGGCCGACGATGCCGGTTTGCGGTTCGGCGATCAGTCCGCCATCCCGTCCCATCTCGCGCAGGGAGAATGGCGCGACCGTACGGACCCGGTCGGTCACCTCGATCGGGTTGGCCGGACACTCGGCCATCAGCATGCGGGTCCGGCCGTCTTCGGTCATCTCTTTTTTCTTGCCGATGATAAAATATTGACCGGCTGGCAGATCGATCCGGAAACGGCCCGCCGAATCGGTCGAGGTGGCTGCAAACGGCAACGTCGACCGATCCTTTTCCGCCTTGAGGTAAATTTCGACACCGGCACCGGCCAACGGCTCATCACCGTTGAGGATCTGTCCTTCGAGGCCACGTTCACCCGTTCCGGTACAGGCCGAGAGAAAGAGCGTCAGCGCCGTTACCATCAGCACCAATATATTGATTCGTTTAAACACCATATTCAGCAACACATTTTCAGGCAGACCGTGTCGGCATCAGTACCGTAATCAGGGCGACTAGATATACAACCGTTCCGAAAACAAGCGTCAGGGTGAAACCGAAATTCATCGCAAGGACGACGGCAAGCAGCGCCCCCCAGACGCTGGTTGCACTGTTGATCCCCCAGCTCCACGCAATGCCATCCGCGGTCGGATGCATCAATTTCATTCCGACCGGCAGCGGCATCCCGAGCAATATCCCGAGTGGGGCCAGCAGCAGGACCGACAGACCGCAACGCTGCAGCAGCGAGGCAGTCATCGCCGCATCGAGGATACCCGGCAGAAACCATATATAGACCAGAGAGAGCAAGAGCAATGCCAACAACGCGCTGCCGAGAAAACGTCGTTCCCGACCGGCTGCTAACGGCCCGGAGATGAGCGATCCGAATCCGGAAAAAATCAGCAGGGCGCAGAGAATCACGGCCAGGGCATAGATCGGCTGACCGAGGAACAGGATAAAGCGCCTGAGCAGTCCGATCTCGATCAGCATGAAGCCGAGGCCGAGGCAACTGAAATAGAGAATGCGGCGCAGCGCCGCTGGTTCACGGAGGGCGGAGCGGCGCCAGATCAGTAGCGGCAGCAGCAGGAAAACAGCGACAATAACGGTGACTACCAGGAGCAGGTTGCGCAGGGTTAAAAGGGCCCGGTCCTCGAAGGAACTCTGCTCGGGAAACGAAAATAGCTGAATAAAATCAGCGGGTTTCAACATGTAGTAGAAAAACGGCTGATCATCGGTGGTCGGCCGCAGATCAAACGGGATTGATTCATAAAAACTTTCGCTTCCGCCTGAGGCAATCAGCTTGCCGAAACTGCTGCTTGCCGATCGATCGTCCGGCAGGTAGACGATCCTGAAACCCTTTTCCGCCGACTCTTTGCGCAGGGTTGCGATCTCGGCGGCGGTGAAAGGTGAGCGTTTGAGCATGACATTGGCGAGCCCGCGTTCCTTGATAATTGCCAGGTGAGCGCCCGGATCATCAATCTCTTTTTCCTGAAGCAGGGCGAGCCCGAGCGAAACCAGGCGCAAGGTTTCACGCTCGAAAATAAAGCGGGCAATCGTCAGAATTCCGTCATCTGTCAAGTGGTTCCAGTAATCGCGAAACGCCTCGACCGTATAGAGATTGTTCTCAGAAAGGGTGAAGGCACCGGCCGCCGGCGCGGTCCGCCCGAAAACGGCTGACGCCTGGATCACATCGTACCGTTCATCGGATCGTCGAATGTAGTTTCGGCCTTCGTCAATAGCGACCCGGACGTTCGGCTGCCGGTACAGCTCGCCGGTGAACGCCCCGAACTCCTGGTTAACCGCCTGAACGATCAATGAATTCATCTCGACCGCAGTCACGTCGCGGGCTCCCATTGACAGGGCAACCAGAACATCCTTGCCGCCGCCAGGGCCGATAACCAGGGACTTCGCCCGGTCATGCAGGCTGTACGGCAGGGCGATGACGTTGCTGCGGAAAAAATCATCGTAGGCATCACCGGCGCGGTACATCGTCGTGTAGCCGGTATCATCGACGACCATGCCGAGCTGCTCCGGTATCGGGCCCCGGTAATTGCGCGACAGCCCCCAGGCCTGGTTCATTTCCTGGCTCTGCGATGGATAGACGGCAACCCGCGAAAATGAGTTCCAGCTGCTCCAGAGCAGGTTTGGCTCGAACCGGCCACGGACAAAACGGATTTCGGCAAAACCGTTTGCCATGTTGGCAATCCCGGCGGCCAAAAGAATTATTGCGATAAAGATCGTCGCCCAGCGGAAACCGCCAATTCGCCCTGTTTTCGGCAGGAACATCAGGGCTGCCAGCAGCCCGGTCAGGGCAATCGCCAGAATCGCGGTAATGCCGCCGAGAAGATGGAGCAGGAGAATGATCAGCAGACAGCCGAATCCGGCCCCGAGCAGATCCCAGAAATAAACGCGGTTGATCTCGTTGAGGTAGCGACCGAGGATGAGGGTCAGGGCCAGGCCGCTGAAAAAAAACGGCAGGGCGGTGACCAGGTAAAGCGCCGTAAGGGCCGGCAGCATTTCAAGCGCCATCCCCTGCTCGTAAAATCCTTGTTGAAAAGTCTGATAAAAGGGCTGATGAAAAAAAGATAAAACCCGGAATCCGAATTGCGGCTGAAGACGGAACAGGACAAATACGGCAAAAAAGAGAGAGACCGACAGACCGAAAAGAAGGCTGCATCGAGCGGCAATCCGCCGGGTCTCGGCAAACGGGAACCATCCCGGTTTCAGATAAATCAGCAGCGCCGCCGTCCCCATCCCGAACAGGGCCAGGGAGATCGCCATCGATGCAAAGTGATACCACATCAGCACCGAGAAAATACGGGTGAGGATGAGTTCGTACATCAGGGTCGCCAGGCTGATCAGAAAGACCCCGAAATAGAGCTTGCGGTCGGGGCGATCAAGGAAGGGCATGATCTGTCACCCCGGAGTCAACCGGCTGCAGTGCATAGACACTCCGTTCGCGACCACCGATAATATAGTTGCCGTCGAAAACCAGTGGCCTCCCCTGAACCGCTCCATCAAGACGGAACTGGCTGACAACCGTGGCGCTATCTTTGCCGATGATCGACAGGTTGCCATCATTATCACCGAGCAGAATCCGGCGGCCCGCCAATAGCGGCGACGAATAAACCGGGCCAAGCCCGGTCTGCTTCCAGATGGTACGACCATCTTGCGCCCGGAGTTTCCAGAGGGAGCCGGCCGTGGTCCCGAGATACAGGATGCCGTCGGCATAAAGCGGGCTGCCGTAAAAACAGACCTCATCGAGAGCCTTCTGCCAGCGCCTGTGGCCAGCCCGGTCGAGGGCATGCAGTTGACCATCACGTGTGACGACAACCGGTCCTTCCGGGGTCACTGCCGGCGTCGAAAGCAGCGGTGCTCCGAGATCGAGCTGCCACAGAACTTCGCCGTCGAGACCGAGAGTCGTAAATTTGCCACTACCGCTGACCACGTAGAGCCGGTCCGAGTCGAAGGCGGGTGCGGCGCGCAAGGGGATTCCGGCCTCAAACTGCCAGAGGCGCATGCCGCTGGCAGCGTCAAGGGCGTACAGGGTACCGTTCCAGGCCGGCAGAAAAACCTTGTTATCAGCAGCGACCACCCCACCTTGACGATGATCATCGGCCGGCGAGGGAGAATAACTGAAACGCCAGAGCTCACGGCCATCGGACGGGTCGATGGCATAAAGCTCGCGTGCCCAGTTCTGGACATAAAGGGCCCGTTCATCGAGGGCCGGCTCGCTATCGACTACATCACCGAGCTGCCGGACCCAGACTATTTTCCCTGAAGGATCAAGAGCCGTTATCGTCCCATCCCAGGAGCAGACGATCAGCTGACCGTTGACCTCAATGACCGATGCATCGACAAAACCTTTGGTGGCATAACTCCACACTTCCCGGATCTCGGCGGCATCCCGGGGTCCGGTCCGCTCAACCCAGCGGTCGGCCGGTTCAATATGGACCGTACCGATCTCCGGCTCGACCCGGCTATCGTGAATCGACTTGCCGATCTCCGCAAGCTGGTTCGATCCCCACCAGTTCGCGCGGAGGTGGACCTCGCCCTTAAAGAAATCACCGAGCCTGATATTGTCGATATTGTCATGGATATTGTTGTGGTGGATGTTCGATTCCCGATCGGTCTCGAAGAGAAAAATACCGGAGCCGTTATTGCGGATAATATTCCGGGTGACTTCGACGGTCGCGTTCCGAAAGTTGATCGCCTTGCCCTGATTATGTTCGTAGAGATTATTCCGGAGGACGATCCGGGCTTCGCCGAGACGGCAACCGTCGATATTGTGATGGATGAAGCTGTCCTCGACAATCCCGCGGGTAAAATGGGCATGCAGAGTGTAGGCTGAATCCCGGATTTCACAATAACGAAGATGGATATTTTTGGAGAAATCGACCCGGATCTCGAGCCAGTCGGCCGGCTGCGGGTTCTCTTCGGCACTCCTGAAGACGATCGGATTGGCCCGGGTGCCGAGAGCGTTCAGGATCCCCTCGACAACCAGGGTCCCGTCACCGAGGCCATCGGCATCCCGGTCGCGCCGCACGAAAGCGATCTCGGTGCCGGGCAATATCGTCAGGGTTGCCCCCTTGGCGACCTTGACCGAACCGTCGATCAGGACACGCCCCTGCCAGGTCGTATCGACGGCAATATGGGCATCCTCCAGAACCAGGATTCGACCCGGTCCGTGCGCACTGCAAGCTGCTAACAATACAGCACTAATTATGACAAAAAGAATTCGCAACATAGACCCGATAGCAAAGCACAATCTGTTCCAAGAAATGAAAGAAGGACCGACATTTCTGCCGGCCCTTCTTCCTTAATGACTTACAGCTGGAAACTTATCGCTTACAGCTGCTGAATGACCAAAAGGTCATTTAGCATGGGTGAACGTTGCCGCTGCCAACAACTTTAGGCTTCATGTACTTTTTCATAATACTCTCCTTTGATGAATTCTCTGTGGGGACACCGCTGAAGCAATGTCCCCGGTTACGTCAGGGACTGTCCCCGCATGGGGGCTGTCCCAGTTTATTGATTAATCGTTATCGTTTCGCCACTGCTCGCCTTGGCGGTCTTGCTGGTGCCGTCGGCGAAGGTGACGGTCACATCATAGCTGCCGCTGGCGCCGAAGTGGGCGACGTTCGGACTCTGTGCACAGAAACCATCGGCTGATTTCATCTCGCGGGTGGCGACGGTCTGACCGTTCTTCTTCAGTTCGACCTTGGCGCCGTAGCCGGAGCCTTTGCCGCTGACCTTGACCTTGATGAAGTTGCTGTCGTTCTGCTGGTTCAGGTAGAGCTTGTTGGCGGCGCCCCAGTTGACGACGTAAAGGTCGAGGTCGCCGTCGTTGTCGATATCGGCGAAGGCGGTCCCTTTGGTGCGGACGGTCGAGCACTGGATCTGCGGCTGGTCGCCGGCGACGTTTTCGAAGTTGCCAGAACCGTCGTTGACGTAGAGCTGGTTGGCAAGTTTACAGTCGCCTTCGTAGAGGTCGACGTCGCCGTCGTGATCGATATCGCCGAAGGTCGGGCCTTTGCCCCACCCTTCGTGGGCGCCGGCCATCTTGTCGCTGGCCTGGGTGAAGGTGCCGTTGCCGTTATTCAGGTAGAGGTTGTTTTTACCAACATAGTTGGAGACGAACAGGTCCTGGTCGCCGTCGTTGTCGATATCGGCGAAGGTGGCGCCGAGGCCCCAGTTTTTGTCGGCAACGCCGGCCTGTTTAGCGACTTCGGCAAAGGTGCCGTCGCCGTTGTTCAGGTAGAGGCGGTTCGCTTCACCGACCGGGTAGCGGCCGTTGACGACGTAGAGGTCGACATCACCGTCGTTATCGACATCACTCCAGACGCCCATCCAGCTCCAGGAGGGGTCGCCGACGCCGGCCAGTTCGGTAACATCGGAGAAGGTGCCGTCGCCGTTGTTGCGATAGAGGACGTTCTTGGCGCCGACGCCATAGTTGGCGCAGTAGATATCGAGAAAACCGTCGCCATCGTAGTCGGCGAAGGAGGCGCCGTAGGTGAAGGCCTTGAGGCCGACGCCGGCTTCATTGGTCACGTCGACAAAAGTGCCGTCGCCGTTGCCCTTGAACAGGCGGTTGGCTTCGATCTCGTTGCGGCCGCCGGTGGCGAGATAGAGATCGATGTTGCCGTCGTTGTCGTAATCACCGAACACGCTGCCCATGGCGAAGCCGGGGTAATCGATGCCGGCACCGGCGGTGGCGGTGATATCCTCGAAACGGCCGTTGCCGCTGTTGAGGAAGAGCTTGTTGGCGCCGCCCTTATTGGAGACGTAAAGGTCGACCAGGCCGTCGTTGTTGACATCGGCAAAGGCGACACCTTTGCCGAGACCGTCGTCGGCGACGCCGGCCGCGGTCGAGATGTCGGTGAAATCGGCGGCAAACGATGTGCCGGCCAGCAAAAGAAGACCCAACCCACCCATTAAGAATTTAAAAAACATATTCATTCTCCTTTTCATCGAAAAAAAGATCTATAGATCATATTAAACTGGAAAATTGCATTAAACAATAAAATCGTTCCCTCGCCATAAATACTAACAATATATGCTCTAACAATCTAACCTCTCATACCAGGATTGCAATGAAATCTGGCAGATTGTCGTCAACAGATTCGGAACAGTGGTCAGAACTCCATCAATAAATCAACTGGTAAGCCCAGCCAAGCAGCATTGATAAACCGAGGGTCGCCATCAGGAAAACGCCGACAACCCGCGGCCGAAACATGCCGGTCAGGGCAATCATTGCCGGCAGGCTTGAAACCGGTCCGGCCATCAGGAATGTCAGCGCCGCCCCCTGATCTATACCCTTTTGCAATAGTCCCGCCAGAATCGGAATCGCCGGGATCTGATTGACCGGCAACGGCAGCCCGACGAGGGCAGCCATGATAATTGACAGGAAGCTATCCTGTCCGACCAGGGCGACGATCCATGACATCGGCACCAGGGTGACGAGAATCGCTTCTATGACGATGGCCAAGAGCAGGAACTTGCCGACGAACAGGAAGGCATCAAGGCTCCGGTCAAAAATAAACCGCAGCCGGTTGTCCCGCGGCGTAATCGACATCGACTTGACCCGGATGCCGGCCCCGGCGCCGATCTCGGCCGCCGGCGCCAGAGAGCCATCTTCCTTGTAGACCGGCTTGAGCCGCAACAGGTCACCGGCGAGATAACCGCTCCGGATGAGCAGCGACGCAACCAGACCGGTTCCGAGACCAACAAAAGCAGCCCCGACCAGCTTCATTATCGCCCAGTCGGCGCCAAGTCCGCGCCAGGTCAGCACCAGGGCATCCGGCCCCATGATCGGAGAGGTCGCGAGCAGTGCCAGTAATGGCGGCAGAGGCGTTCCGATCATCGCCAGTGAAATAGCAACCGGCAGAATGCCGCAGGCACAGAGCGGCGAAACCATACCGACAGCGACGGCAACGACAACGCCGAAGATCCCGGCCCGGTTGACCGCATTGCGAATCTTGAGATCGAGCTTGTAGCCCTTGATCACCCCGACAAGAATAACCGAGAGGAGGAAAAACCACCACATCCGCACAATCTCATCCCGCACGACCGTGATGATCTGCATGAAAACGGAATCAGCCATTCGGGTCTCTCTTGTCGATTGCACCGACCCGGACAGTAATCAGATCGGCATCGGCGGCCTGCCACAATCCCGGCAACAGGGCATCAAGTGCAGCTTCCCGGCGAGTATCGCGTGCGCTCCGCTCCTCCTCAGTCAGACCGTCCCATCCCTGCTCAAGCTCATGGCTCAGGCGACGATAATCGCCGGCGATCTGCATGGCGTTTTCGTTGAGACTGAGAACGACACCGTTGCCGGCGTCATCATAAAGCTCGAGGCAATGACGCCCCTCGGCCGTCACCGCCAGGTTGCCGTCCTCTTCACTGCAACCGATCGTCAGAGCGATCCAGTCGAGGGCGCAGGTCCGGGAATGGTAGACGCCGCGCAGGCTCTCCCTGTCGAGCTGCGGCAGCGCCATGGCGGCAAGACCGAGCCGGCCGCCGAGGGTGCTCATCGGACAGCGGTGCCCGTGCTTCTCGTAGATGCGGGCGAATATTTCGGGGACTTCAATCATAAACAAGTTCCAACCACAGAGCACACGGAGAGCACAAAGAAAGTCAAAATCGTGTTTAACGCAAAGGCGCAAAGTCACTAAGTAAGAATAAACCGAGTAAAGGTTTAAAGAAAAACCAAAAAAGAGCGAATGTTTTTAGCGCCAAATCTCAAGGAGCGGGTAATTTTGCGGCAAATTGAGGCGCGTCAGCGATGGCCGCGCAGGCGTAGTCAGTATCTACGTCAAGCACGACAGAGCGCAGCGCAACAAAAAGTTGACGTAAAAGAACCACTCCAAAAGTTAAAATTCGTAATGATGCGGACAGTCAGTCTCCCTGATCTCGAGATATTTCTTTGTCATATCCGGTGTCAGGAACTGCCGTACTTCCTTCAGCGCTTTTTCGAAATGCGCCTGGGTGACGATCTCGGCATCTTCCTTGATCGCGTTGACGGTGGCCCGCTTGCAGAGCGATTCGATGTCCCAGCCGACATAACCTTCGGCTGCTTCAGCCAGTTTGTCGCGGTCGATCCCCGGCTGCAGATTAGGCATCTGGTCCATATATATATCGAGCATGCCGCGCCGGTCCACAGCCTTCGGCGGATGGACAAAAACCTTGCGGTTAAAACGTTTCTTCTCCTTGATCAGCGCCTGGTCAACCGTATCAATCCGGTAGCAGGAACCGAGCAGCATGACATTCTCGACCTGGTTGATCCGGTCGACCTGCTCGATAAAGAGTTTCGACAGATCCTTGTCGGCGAAGGTTGGCGGCACCGCCCGCAAGTTGCCGGGACTCCATTCATAATCACAGCCGGCGCGCGGACAAAGCCACTCGCAATCGGAGATAAAAAGAACGCAGGGCGCTTCGTGAATAGCGAGATCAAACGCCTCGACCAGTTCCGGCCCTTTGCCGAGCATCTCCTGCCCGGAGATGTAGACAAAGGTGACGCCGGCCTCCCTGGCGCAGGCCTCGGCCAGCATGGTGATGCCGGTGCCGAGCGGCCCCCACATCATGACGCCGGCCGGGATGCCGAGCCCGTGCTGCTTGATCTGCTCCGGCTTTTTCAGCGGCAGGCAGACCATCTCTTTGAGGGTCTCCTTGACATCGGCGTAGCCGCCGATATCATCCCAGTCAAGGATCGGATCCCGGACTTCGTAAAAAATATGTTCAAGCTTTTTGTGCATGATCGCGAAATGCTCCGTTATAATAGGTTTTACTACTCGACCTGATTTAAAACCAGATCCTTATATCAGCAACAACCATGCCACGTAAAGGGAGAGATCGAATGGGACGCTATTTATTGGCGATTGATCAGAGGACAACCGGTTCGACAGCACTGATAATTGATCACAACCTCGCCATTACCGGCAAAGAGACGGTTGATTTTCCGCAGCATTTTCCGCAACCGGGATGGGTCGAGCATGACCCGGAAGAAATCTGGAGTTCGGTATGCGCCGCCATAAAAGCGGTCCTTGAAAAAACCGGCATCGTGCCGGCCGACATTGCAGCAATCGGCATCACCAACCAACGGGAGACCACCCTGCTCTGGGACAAAAAAACCGGTGCACCGGAGGCCAATGCTATTGTCTGGCAATGCCGCCGGACCAGCGGTTTCTGTCGGGAACTCAAGGAAAAAGGGCTCGAAACACTGTTCCGGCGTAAAACCGGTCTGGTCCTCGATCCCTACTTCTCGGGAACAAAAGCCCGCTGGTTGATCGACAATAATAACGGCCTGCGCGACAGGGCGAACAATGGAGAAATCGCCTTCGGCACGATCGACAGCTTTCTCGTCTGGCGCCTGAGCAACGGCAAAGCCCACGTCACCGACGTCTCCAATGCCTCGAGAACATTGATGATGAATATCAACACCCTCGAATGGGATGAAGAGCTGTTAAAACATCTCGATGTCCCCGAAGAGATCCTGCCCGATATCCGCCCTTCGTCGGAAATCTACGCGGAAACCTGCGGTCTCGATTTCCTGCCGGATGGCATCCCGGTGGCCGGCATGGCCGGTGACCAGCAGGCCGCCTTGTTCGGCCAGGCCTGTTTCGACAACGGCGAGGGGAAGTGCACCTACGGCACCGGCGCCTTCCTTCTGGTCAACACCGGAACCTCACCGGTCCCGAGCCACAAGGGATTGCTGACCACCGTCGCCTGGCAGATCGGCGACCAGACCCACTATGCCCTCGAAGGCAGCGCCTTCATCGCCGGGGCCGCTGTTCAGTGGCTGCGCGACGGACTCGGCATCATCAAGCATTCAGAGGAAATCGAAGCGCTGGCCGCCTCGGTGCCGGACAGCGGCGGCGTGATTTTCGTGCCGGCCCTGACCGGCCTCGGGGCACCGCACTGGAACGCCGAAGCACGCGGCGTGATCGTCGGCCTGACCCGTGGGGTGACCTCGGCCCACCTCGCCCGGGCGACCCTGGAAGGGATTGCCCTGCAGATCCACGACCTGGTCGAAGCGATGAACGATGATCGGGGCGCAGTGCTTCATACGTTCAAGGTCGACGGCGGCGCCGCCGCCAACAACCTGCTGATGCAGATGCAGTCCGATCTGCTCACGGTGCCGGTAGTGCGCCCGGAAACGGTTGAAACCACCGCCCTTGGCGCCGCCATGCTGGCCGGCCTGGCGGTCGGCTTCTGGGATAATCTCGAGCAGATCCGTCAGCACTGGAGCGAGGAGAGACGTTTCGCGCCGGAGATTGACGAAGCCAAAAAGAAAGAGATGCTAAAGCGCTGGCGCGAAGCTGTCGGCAAAGCCTAAGAAAAAAGAGCCGAGCGGCTTTTAACCATTGAGAAAAAGAATCGTTTTTCTTTTATGGACTATGGTCCCAAAAGAAAACGCACCTGGAAATCGTCTAGCCCCTGAAACTGGGCTTCGTCCATCAATCCGGTTACATCAATGGTCACGTCGCGGGCGGTATCCGTGACCAATAGATCGAACGCCGTAGAGGCAAAAAACGGTGCATCGAAATCAGCTGGGACGAGGCCGGAAATATCGAAACTGACAAGGTCTAGCAGCACCGGGACCCGGATATTAAATTCAACAAAATCGATAAAGATCGTCAGTGTTGCCTGTTCGATTACGGCATCGAGTGGAATCGCCGCCTGACCGGTTGAGCCATCAAGCGGAAAATCCATGAAAGCCCGATACTCGGAAAAATTCGGGTCGCGGCTGTCGAAACCGAACAAAAGAGTCTCCGGACCCTGGGTGATCGTATATGACCCGAAAATCGGGTCGTAGGCAATGTCTCCATTCACCGGCTGATCACTGATAATTGAAGCAGTCAGAACGGTAAAAGGATCGCCAGGCAGAGTATAATCGACAATCAGAATCGGCGGGGTTGCGGTCGCCGGACGGTCGTCGATCCCGACCAGGCCGGGACCAACGACTGTCACCCGGCTATTACTCCCGCCGCAACCGGTCAACGCGAAAACGAGCAGGGCCACGAAAAAAAACCAGAATGTTTTTGTAATCCGAGACATGATATCAAACCGTTCGTTTATAGTTTTGAGCATACCACATTCCAGACAGTTCCCTGCCGAACTCCGCAAAAAATGAGGCTTTTTGCGCCTAATTAAGCATGGTAAAATAGATTCCAAAGAACAGATGGGCTGGTTACCCTGGAGAGTATCTTTATTTAACTTATCCACCTGCTCAGCAATAAACGGCCAGCGTCCCGCTTGGGCAAGCCTTTTGGCGACAGGAATCTTACGATGATTTGCAATCGCATGTTAATCTTTAGCGTGACTCTCCTTCTCTCTCTTTTCACAATCTCATGCTCAGGAGGCAACCCCGTGATGGCTCTCGGTGTAGACAATTTAAAACTGGCAGTGTGCCCCTCCTCGCCGAACTGCGTCTCAAGTGATGCAGTTGACAATGATCATCATATTCAACCATTCCGACTGGCAGTCCCGCCTGTTGAGGCCTGGCGGACAACGCAGGATCTTGTCGCAGCATTACCACGGACAAAGATTGTTACAGCCGAAGACGATTACCTGCATGCCAAGTGCCGCAGTGCTGTGTTCGGTTTCGTCGACGATCTCGAATTACATTTACGCCCGGGAGAAGGAATCATTGCTGTTCGCTCGGCCGCGCAGGTCGGTTACTCCGATTTCGGTGTAAACAGAAAGCGGCTCGAACGTTTGCGTACAAAACTTATACAGAAGGGTGTTATCGAATAGAGTTACCGGGGTCAGATCTTCACATTTAGAGTTACCGGGGTCAGATCTTCACATTTGACAGTCGAGTTGTATTTAGAGTTGTATTTATAAATTTTTCAGGACCATCGCAGCGGGGACGATAGTTTCTTGATTAGCTTGAAATTGACTATCAAATTATGGGTCAGTCTGATTGCAAAGTTTTTTTGTCAAATGTGAAGATCTGACCCCTACAAGTCATTGAGCAATCGATAGATTGTCTGCTGCAACATCCAGACCTCGGATGCGGTTTTCTCATCGCCGGCATCGATGAAATCGAGCCGGGAGCGATCGAGGGTATTGTGCGCCTTGAGTAGAATCGGGGTTAGCTTAAATTCAAGGCTGATTCTCGGAATTTCACCAACACTTTCTTTCAACTCATCCAGAATCTTGTCTGCTTTTTTCAACGATCTTGCGGCTGCTTTCAAGGAAGCTTCGGCGTCTTCACCAATTCGTTTCTTTTGTATGGAAGCGAAGATTCTGACTTCTTCTGACAGGGAACGGTAGCGATCGGAAATGGACATATCGGATGAAACTCCTCGGAAAATTTCAGGGGCAGACCCTGCAAGCCGACATGATAATCGAAACTCCGCAAGAACGCCAATGGAAACCGGAAAAAACATTGACTTCAAACAAAGCCAACTGCTAGTTTAGCGGTGCAAAACAGAAATGATTGCCCTAGGGGAGTGAAGCACTGAGAGCCTTGTTATAGCCGAGGCGACCCTTTGAACCTGATCCGGATCATACCGGCGTAGGGAAGCGGCGATGGATGTACCGGAAACGGGCCGCCTGCTGCGGTCTTTTTTTGTTTTGCGGAAAATCAAAGCTATGCAGATCAACCTGAATGAACAAAAAATAGATATTTCGGCCGAAACAACATTGCACCAGTTGCGTGACCGGTACAAGGCCGACGCCGATGTGCTGATTCAAAACGGCCACCCGGTCAAAGAGGATGTTCCGATTGCCGCCGGCGACCGGATCGTCCTGATCAGGCGGGGAGAAAAGCCGTCAGCCGAAGAGATGGAGGCGCTGCTGGTTTCGCGCCATACGCCGGACGTGCACGAAAAGCTGAAGGCCGCCACGGTCGGCATTGCCGGGGTCGGCGGGCTCGGCTCGGCGCTGGCCATCGCGCTGGCCCGTTCGGGAATCGGCCGGTTGATCCTCGCCGATTTCGATGTTGTCGAGCCGTCGAACCTCAACCGCCAGCAATATTTCATTGATCAAATCGGCCTGCCGAAAGTCGATGCCTTGAAAGAAAACCTGAAACGGATCAATCCCTACGTGCAGGCCGCCACTTTCTTCGGCCGGCTTGACCGGGAGAACATCCCGCAGGTCTTTGCCGGGGTTTATGTCATGATTGAAGCGTTCGATGCCGCTGATCAAAAAGCGATGCTGGTCGAGACCTTTCGCAACTGCTCACCCGACGTGCCTCTGGTCGCCGCATCCGGACTGGCCGGCCATGAAACCGCCAACTCGGTGACCACGCGCAAGGCCGGGAATAATTTCTACCTGGTCGGCGATGGTGAAACCGCGGCCGAGCCGGGCCGCGGCCTGATGGCCCCCCGGGTCGGCGTAGCTGCCCACCACCAGGCTAACGCGGTCTTGCGGCTGATCTTGAACGAGGAGCCCTAGAAAATGGAAATAGCAGTAAACAGCAAGCAGCACCAGGTTGCCAGCGGCACCACAATCGGCCAGCTGCTTGAGCAGCTTAAACTTGATCCGGCTCGGGTCGCGGTTGAACGCAACCTCGAAGTCGTCCCGAAAGACGAATTTGACAGGATAGCTCTCGCGGCAGGTGATACGCTGGAGATCGTCCAGTTCGTCGGCGGGGGGTAAAACACTGAATTCTTTAACGGAGAGGTGGAGAGAGAAATGAATGAATTGTTTTTTTCTCTGCGACTCTCCCCCTCTGCGTCTCTGCGATAATGATAGACTTTGAACTTCTTGGTGCTCTAGGTGCCTTGGTGGCAAAAGGAATTTAAGGATTTATGAAATGGACAAACTGAAGATAGCAGATCGCGAATTCACCTCCCGACTGATGGTCGGGACCGGCAAGTTTCCGAGCAACGCGGCGATGGTCGCCGCTATGGAACAGTCGGGTTGCGAAATTGTGACGGTCGCCCTGCGCCGGGTCGATATCGACAATCCGGACGACAGCATGCTGAGTCATATCGACCGCGAAAAGTACCTGCTGCTGCCGAACACCAGCGGCGCCCGCAATGCCGACGAAGCGGTCCGCCTTGCCCGTCTGGCCCGCGCCGCCGGCTGTGAGCCGTGGGTCAAACTCGAAGTCACCCCCGACCCCTACTACCTGTTGCCCGACCCGATCGAGACCCTTAAAGCGGCCGAGATTCTGGTCAAGGACGGTTTCATTGTCCTGCCCTACATCAACGCCGATCCGATCCTTGCCAAGCACTTGCAGGAAGCCGGAACCGCTACGGTGATGCCGCTCGGCGCGCCGATCGGTACCAACAAGGGGGTCAAGACCCGCGACAGTATCGCCATCATCATCGAGCAGGCGACCGTGCCGGTGGTCGTCGATGCCGGCCTCGGCGCGCCCTCGCACGCTGCCGAAGCGATGGAGATGGGCGCCGACGCCGTGCTGGTCAACACCGCCTTTGCCGTCGCCCGCGATTCCGGAGCGATGGGGGCCGCCTTCAAAAAAGGGGTCGAAGCCGGCCGTGAAGCCTTCCTCGCCGGACTTGGCGAACAGAAGGACCAGGCTGAAGCGTCAAGTCCACTAACCGGATTCCTCAGAAATACGGAATAGACAAAACCCGTTTTTAACGGAGAGCCGCAGAAGTGGAGAGGTTCAAAAACCTAAAAAATCAGTTGTTGTTTCTCTCCATCTCTGCGTCTCTGCGTCTCTGCGTTGAAAGAAGATTTTAGAAAAATATGAGCTTTGTTGACATTATAAATAAATACGACCCGCATCAGCTACTGACGGAGATCGAAGGCAAATCCTCCCAGGATGTTGAGCGCGCCCTGACGCTTGAGCGGCTGACGATGGAAGATTTCAAGGCGCTGCTGGCGCCGGCCGCCGAGGATCACCTCGAAGCGATGGCCGCCAGGGCGCATCGCATCACCGAGCAGCGTTTCGGCAAGACCATCCTCCTTTACGCGCCGCTTTATATCTCGAACGAGTGCACCAACGGCTGTCTCTACTGCGGCTTCAACGCTTCCAACCAGGTGCCGCGCCGGACCCTGACGCTCGATGAGATTGAGCGCGACGCCCGAATTTTGCACGAGCAAGGTTTCCGCCACATTCTGCTGGTCACCGGTGAGCACCCCGGCAAGGTCGACAACGACCTTCTCGCATCTGTCGCCGAACGGATCAAGCCGCTGTTTAGCTCGATTTCGATCGAAGTCTATCCGATGGAAGAGAAAGGCTACCGACAAATGGTCGCTGCCGGGGTTGACGGTCTGACCATCTACCAGGAAACCTATGACCGAGACCTCTACGCTGAACTGCACCCTTTCGGCAAAAAGCGTGATTACGACTTCCGGCTGCTGACCCCGGAACGGGGTGGCGCCGCCGGACTGCGTCGCATCGGTATCGGCTTCCTGCAGGGCCTCGGGAACTTCCGCACCGAAGCCTTCTTCACCGGCCTGCATGCGTCCTGGCTGGCGAGACATTACTGGCGTAGCCAGATCAGCATTTCGTTTCCGCGGATGCGCCCGGCCGAAGGGAGCATGCCACCGCCCAACCCGGTCTCCGACAAAAACCTGGTACAGCTGATCTGCGCCATGCGGCTGCTGATGCATGATTCGGGCCTGGTGCTCTCGACCCGGGAGAGTGCCGAGTTGCGCAACAACCTGCTGCCGCTCGGCATTACCCAGATGAGCGCCGGTTCCTGCACCGCCCCCGGCGGTTACGCGGAAGATGATCAGAGTACACAACAGTTTGCCATCGATGATGACCGGACTCCGTCTGAAATTGAACAACTCCTGCGCGAAAGAGGTTACGACCCGGTCTGGAAGGATTGGGATGTTGCTTTTCTGACTGACGAGACGGTTTGAATAACTGTCTTTTTTTAGACACGAAGTCACAAAAAAAGTTTTTAACGCAAAGACGCAATGTCGCAAAGAGAACCTTTAAAAAATTGCTTTTGTTTAAAGACTCTAAAAAATAATCTTTCTTTTGTTCTTCTTTGCACCTTGGGCCTTTGCGTTGGAAAAAGATTTAGCTTTACTTTGAGCCTTGGTGTCTTAGTGGCCAACATCGTCCCGGATTTCCATGTCAAAAGTCGACTTCAATCTCTATTTGATTACCGATCGGCTCAACCTGCCGAAGGGGAAGAATCTTTTCAGCCAGGTTGAAGCCGCTTTGCGCGGCGGGGTCAGAGCGGTCCAGCTCCGGGAGAAGGATCTACAGTCTGAAGAGTTGCTCCCTCTGGCCATGCGAATGCGGGAGCTGACGGACCGCTACGGGGCCAGACTGATCATTAACAGTTGCCTTGAAACAGCGCAGGCTGCGGGTGCCGACGGCATCCACCTGCCGAGCAGTAACCCGCCCGTTTCCAGGGCGAAAAAAATTCTCGGTGCAAACCGATTGATCGGTGTTTCAACACACACTATAGACGAGATCATTCTTGCTGAAAAGCAAGGAGCTGATTTTGTCACTTTTGGGCCGGTCTACCCAACCCCGTCAAAAGCAGGATACGGCCAACCTCCCGGTCTGGAGAAACTGAAGCAAGCCTGTGCGGAAGCGCAAATCCCGGTTTTTGGCCTCGGCGGCATCACTCCGGAAAAGGTTGCAGAACTCCGCATGTCCGGTTGTCAACACTACGCCTGCATTGGCGCAATCGGCTTTGCCGACAACCCGGAAGCTGTCGTCAAAGAGTTTGACCTGAAACAATAATCGCCCCTCATCATTATCCTGTTTCAAATCACTATATAAAAACTGATTGCCGGGGAAAGGCCTCTCGGAAGAGAGCAACTTGCCTGACCCTGAATGCATTCAAATAAAAAGGGGTCACTTTTTGTGACCCCCGCAAGGAAAAACTATCAGGTACTACCACGAAAGGTGGACGCTGACCGATGGTGTTCCGATAGCGAAACGCCGTAGCGGCATCAGGAGAAAGGGGTCCCGAACAATAACCTGCCGGACAGGGGCACTGTAAACAATACGGTCCGAATTATGTCGACGATGCGCAGCGTACCGATGCTTTCTGTGTTTCTTCCATTTTTTTTCGTCGCGGTGGGCTCTGTTTTTCCAATACTTTTCGCCACGGTGCTGCTGAACCCGGTCCCGCCGGTCGGCGACATAATGCCGACTTCTTTCATAATTTCGATCGTCATGGCTTTTTTGGTAATAATGATCACGACCGTCAGCATTGGCCATGGATGGAGCTATAATCAAAACCGTCGCAACAAACATCAGGGTGATAAGGATTCTCATTTCGTCCTCCTTTCGGCAGCCTCAGTGCTGCCCTCTGTTTGCCAAAACAGTATCGCAACATCACGTTAAAAGCATTCGACATCGGCCCCAATCCAACCAGATGTCTATATGGAAACACATGATTTCAACAAGTTACATCACCCGATTATTTTTAAAAAAAACATTGAAATAATTCGATTTATAATATATATAACTTTCCTTATCTACTGAAAGGAGTTTATTATGCCGATATTCGAATATCTCTGTGATGACTGCGGGCAGAAGATTGAAAAGATCCAGGCTCAACCGGCTGAACAGATTACCTGCCCCTCGTGTGACAGAAAGGCGACAAGAGTCGTTTCGATGACGTCAGCGCCAGCCGGAGGGACAGGGACCAATTGCCCGACACCCTCCGGTTCGGGGTTTGGCTGAGCATTCTGATTTTTTCGGGGGCGTCTCCTCCGGTTCATTTTCAGGGTCTCCTGTCGGGGACCCTTTTTTAATTCAAAATAACATTCCGTAAGCAACTGAATCGTTTAACTTGCCAGGTTCCGGTCACTCGATTAGACTACGAATATAACAACTACTCAAATTCTCCGGATCCTGATTCATGGAAATCACACTCGTCCTTGTAATCCTTCTGATTGCCCTTATCCTCTTTGCGACTGAGTGGATCAGGATGGACCTGGTCAGCCTGATGGTTCTGCTCTCGCTTGCCTTGACCGGCCTGGTCACTGCCGAAGAAGCTTTTTCAGGTTTTAGCAATCCAGCTGTTATCACAGTCGCCGCCATGTTCATTATCAGCGCCGGGCTCACCAACACCGGCGCTCTTGGCCCTGTTGGTGAGCGGCTTATTCGCTATTCCGGCAAAAGCGAGTTCAGGATGATTGTTGCGATCATGCTGACCGCCGCTTTCTTTTCAGCTTTTATCAACAACATAGGTACGGCCGCCATGATGATGCCGCTGGTGGTCTCCATGGGGCAGCGGAGCGGAATCAGCCCATCGAAACTATTGATTCCGCTGGCGTTCGGTTCTTTGATGGGAGGAATCTGCACCCTCATCGGCACGCCGCCCAACATCCTGATCAATGCCCTGATGACCGAATACACCGGCGAGGACTTTTCCATGTTCGATTTCTCTCCGGTTGGGCTGATCATCCTCGCAATTGGCATCCTTTACATGGGATTCGTCGGCCGATTTATTCTGCCAAACCGCAAGTCAGGCACTTTGACCGAGGCCTACCAGGTCAAAGAGTATGTCACTGAAGCCAAGGTTCTCGAGGACTCTCAACTCGACGGCAAGCGGATCAGCCAGTGCGGGCTTCATGAGAAGTACGGTTTGAACATTCGGGCTATTTTGCGAGGCCGGAAAAAATATCCGTTCCCGCACCGAAATCGCAAGATTTACGCCGGCGACACCCTGTTCCTGGAAGGCGACCCCGAGGCGATTCTAAAGGCCCGCGGCGGCAAGGGGCTCACCATCGTCGCCGAGCAGGACAACCCGGACATCAACCAGAGTGACGACTCCTCGATGATCGTTATCGAAGCGGCGCTCTCACCCAACAGCGAGGTCGCCGGGAAGACCTTGAGCGAGGTGCACTTTTCCGAAACCTATGGCATGACTGTTCTGGCGATCTGGCGCAAGGGAGCGCCGGTCGTGCGCAAGGTTGATCATGTTATCCTGCAGTTCGGCGATGTCCTGCTGCTGCAGGGCCAGAGAGAGCAGGCTATTCATATTGGCAACAATCACGGTTTTTTACTGATGGGAGATGTAACCCCGTCCACCTATCGACCGGAAAAAGCGCCCCTCGCTATCATCATTCTGCTTGGTGTGATTATCCTCGCGGCCGGCGGTATCCTGCCGATCATGCTCTCGGCCAGTCTCGGCGCCCTGCTGATGGTTCTCAGCCGTTGTCTGCGCGCACGGGAAATCTACAATACCGTCAACTGGGAGATCCTCGTCCTGATCGCCGGTACGCTCCCGCTCGGCATCGCCATGGAAAAGAGCGGAGCGGCCCATTTCCTGGCAGAGAAAATCATCGTAACATTCGGGCCCTACGGTCCATGGGTCGTACTGGCCGCCGTTTTCCTGATGACCTTCACCCTGACCGAAATCATGAGCCATGCGGCGGCGGCGGTACTGGTCGCTCCGATTGCCTACAACACGGCAATCGACCTGGCGGTCAGCCCGAAGCCTTTTTTCATGGCTGTCGCCATCGCTGCATCAGCCTGTTTCATGACGCCGATCAGCCATCAGTCCAACGCCCTGGTGATGGGTCCCGGCGGATACCGATTTGTCGATTACATCAAGGTCGGAACACCGCTCAATCTTCTGATCTGGGTTATCGCATCACTGACGATACCCCTGTTTTTCCCCTTTTAACCGACTTTTCGGCGGAAATAATGAAAATTTATTCTATTGTGTTTCCGTAGGAGAGCTGTATAGTCGAAGAGAAGGTAACTTACTGGTACGGCACGTTTCGGTATGATCGCATGGGGGGAAACAGGGAAATGCGACTGGTTAGCCAACAGATTCTACCCGAGCAAAAGATGTTTTTCAAAGTGCTCGATGCCATCCCTACACCCATTTGCATCGTTGACGATTCCCTGGTTATCCGCTACAGCAACCCCGCCTTTAACAAGACCTTTTCCAAATCGCCCTGTAAAACCTGTCATCAGGCGGTTTTCAAGAGAAACATTCCCTGCGAGAGCTGTCCGGCCGAGGCCGTTTTCGAACAACAAATATCCGAGTCACGGCAAAAGTCTCCTCTTGCAACCGATTTCAATGTTCGCCACATCCCGATCAAGGGATTAAATGAACGCCCCTACATGCTTCAATTCTGGCAGAATCAATCAACCAGGCAGAGCAACATACATCCCCTGTTTGAAGGAGAACAATTCTCCCGGGAAATCCTCGATGCCCTGCCGGAGCACATCGCCATTCTCGATCGAAGCGGCAAGATCCTGACTGTCAACAAAGCCTGGCGGGAATTTGCCCGTGTAAGCTACCAGACTCCCCACCGATCGCTTGAAGGCGACAACTACCTTGAACTCTGTGATGCCGCTGGCCGTAGCAATAATAATGAGGTCGAGGCGATGGCACGCGGGATCAGGGCAGTGATTGAAGGGACCATGGTCGAATTCTCCCTGGAAATCCCCTGTGTCATCGACAGTCGGACGAGCTGGTTCCTGTTCAGGGCCAGCATCTTCACCAGCAATAACCAGATGAAAGTCATTGTCAGCCATTCCCCAATCACCGAACTCAAGCACGCAGAGAAGGAAATAGAGAAGCTCGCTTACTTTGACAGCCTGACCAACCTGCCGAACCGCCTGCTCCTGAGTGACCGACTCCACTACGCCCTTGACTGGGCGCGCCGCGAAAAAGAGAGTCTGGCTGTAATGTTTCTCGATCTCGATCATTTCAAGGTGATCAACGACAGCCTCGGCCATTCGGCAGGTGACGAATTACTGATCGCGGTTTCAGAACGACTGACCAACTGCATGCGTAAAACCGACACTGTTGCCCGGCTCGGCGGTGACGAATTCGTCGTTCTTCTGCCGAACATCAAAAGGATCAGCGACGTTTCAAATCTTGCCCGTAAAATTCTGCAGTCACTGACCTCGCCATTCAAGATAAAGGACCGTGAAATATTCACATCCACCAGTATCGGCATCTGCCTTTACCCGGATGACGGAGCCGACACCGAAACCCTGATCCGTAACGCCGACCTTGCAATGTACCAGGCCAAGGAACATGGCCGAAATGCCTATCAATTTTTCTCCGAAGAAATGAATCAGAAACTTCTCTGGCGGCTGGAGACTGAATCGGCCCTGAGAAAAGCGATTCAAAAAGAAGAGTTCACATTACGCTTCCAGGAACAGATCGAGCTTGAGTCAGGACAAGTCTTCGGTGCCGAGGCCCTGCTCCGCTGGCAACATCCGGAAAAAGGTCTGTTGGCCCCCGATGACTTCCTTGATATTGCCGAGGAAACCGGATTGATCGTGCCGATCGGGGAATGGGTCATTCGATCTGCCTGCCAGCAGAACCGCGAATGGATCAATCTCGGCCTGCCACCGATCGCAATTTCGGTCAACGTTTCGCACCGCCAGTTGATCCAGCTCAACCTGCCCGATATCGTCCGGGAGGCTCTTGCAGCTGCGCATCTTGAACCCGAATATCTCCAGATCGAGGTCACCGAAGGCGCCGTTCGCGGCAATTTCGAACAGGTTCAGCGTGTCCTGAATGATCTGGCTGCCATCGGTGTCAAGATTGCAATTGACAGTTTCGGGTCCGGCTTTTCCTCGCTGGCACAACTGCAGTATCTACCACTGAGGAGACTGAACATCGACCACTCGTTCGTAAGGGATATCACCAATGATCCGAAGGATACTGCGATCATCCGCTCGATCATCGCCACAGCCCACAATCTTGGCCTGAAGGTTGTCGCCGAAGGGGTTGAGACGGAGCGGCAACGCAGCTTCCTCCAGTTCCAGGGGTGCGATTTCATTCAGGGTTTCCACTTCAATCGACCGGTACCGGCAGAGGAAATGACTGACTATTTGAGCCAGGAAGCAAGCCGCCAGGCGAGCGGCGATTGAAATAAAATAGGTTCTGCGCAGATTAGAGTGAATACAGCATTAGACTCCCCCTTCAGCTGGCTCAGGACAGCCAAGAAAAGTAAGGAGCATTCCGGGCGAGACCGGCGACCTTTGGGTTGGACGGGGACACTACCCGAAGTCCAGGGAAATGTCCCCCCTGAAGACTGAAGACAGGAAGAACCGCGCGGTCGCGGCCGCGCACTCCGCCATACTCATTTTATTGAGCCATAAAAGAGTATGCAGAAAACGGCTCCCTTGCAGGGGGCTTTTTTTGCGGTCTGAATTGTTTCTGTTCAACTTTGCTGCCGGGGAGTTTGCCTCGAGGCAAACGCGGAATGTCTCCGTGGCGGTTGCGGTTGGGCTGCGGTTCAGTGCTCGCGCTGGCGGAAGCGACCTCAAGAGCAACGGGGGTGAGTCAAAGGCAACAATGGATTCCCGATCGGAGTCAGGAATGACAACACTTTTGTCTTTGCCTGTTCCCATTTCTCTACCGGGGCCCCATGTGAAACCGCCGAGCGAGCTGATTTTAATCCGTCGTTCAGGTAACGCAAGTGACTGACGGATTAAAATTTGCGTAGTGAGGGAACCTGATCATCAGGCGGGTGAGCTGGGGTATCTTTCTTTTGCTTACTTTTCTTGGACAAGTAAGAAAAGTAAGGAGCATTCCGGGCGAGACCGGCGACCTTTGGGTTGGACGGGGACACTACCCGAAGTCCAGGGAAGTGTCCCCCCTGAAGGCAGAAGGCATGAAAACCGCGCGGTCGCGGCCGCGCACTCCGCCATACTCTTTTATTGAGCCATAAAAGAGTATGCAGAAAACGGCTCCCTTGCCGGAGGCTTTTTCGTGCGGGTTAAATTTTTTCTGTTCAATTGTGCTGCCGGGGAGTTTGCCTTGAGGCAAACGCGTAACGTCTCCGTGGCGGTTGCGGTTGGGCTGCGGTTCAGTGATCGCGCTGGCGGAAGCGACCTCAAGAGCTCCACGGGTGAGTCAAGAGCTTTGCTTTTAAAGTATTGAGACTTTTCCTGATTTTCTCTGACAGCTGACAGCTTAAAACTTACAGCTGTCTTATATGTAAGACCGCCGAGCGAGCGGATTTCAATCCGGCGTTCAGGTAACGCCAGTGACTGACGAATTGGAATCTGCGCAGTGAGGGAACCTGATCATCAGGCGGGCGATACCGGCGACCTTTGGTTTTTGCTTTCGGGTGCGGTTAAAAGGTGTGGCGAAATTTGAGTACGCACCACTCAATTCCCTGTAAAAATGCGATGAACCATGAAAAGGCTGCCAACCGGCAGCCTTTTCATGAATAACATCCTAAAAGCTATTTTACATCCATCTTGAAATGGTACTTTCGCTTCTTGCCGTCTGCGAGTTTGGTACCAACATATAAATGGTACATGCCTTTCTGCTGCAGGGATACATCGGCGCCAAAAGCATCAGCCATGCCCATCATTTTGATCGGCTTGCTTTCTGTTTCATCGGGATTGACCACCTTGACCGCAACAGTCCCTTTTTTAATCGCATCACCACTTTTTTCATTGGCAAAAAAGACCATCAGGTGATGTGTGTGGTCCATTCCCATTTTTGCCATTGCTTCACGGGTATCCTTGGCTTTCAGAGTCGCCTTGACGCCATCCCTGACCTCCGAGCCGAGCATCTCCATGCCGCCATGCATTCCGTGGTCCATCTTGTCATGGTCCATCTTGTCATGGTCCATCTTGTCATGGTCCATCTTGTCATGGTCCATCTTGTCATGGTCCATCTTATGATCTTTGTGCATATCATGCTTTTCGTGGCTCATTGCCATGAGCGCAACCGGGGTCAGCACAAACATGATCGAGACTGCTATTAACATGATTTTTTTCATTTCTCTTTACTCCTTCGTTGTTGGTTGGCTTATCTTGTTATTATCCATCCGTGTAATCTCCTGCAGTCGGAATCCTTGATTTATCGAGAGTCAACCCGCGCCACATAAAGTAGATCACCGGGAATACCAGCAGTTCCATCAGGCCCGAGGTGATGACACCTCCGATCATCGGAGCAGCAATCCGTTTCATCACATCGGCGCCGGCGCCGTGCGACCACATGATCGGGAGCAGGCCGGCGATGATAACTGCGATCGTCATGACCTTCGGCCGGATGCGCTTGACTGCGCCGAAATGGATCGCATCAACCAGGTCGCCGAGGTTATTCATCCGCCCCTCTTTTTTCCAGCGGTCATATGCCAGGTCGAGATAGAGCAGCATCACCACGCCGGTTTCGGCCGAAATGCCGGCCAGTGCAATCACACCGACCCAGACTGCAACCGAAAGGTTATAGCCGAGCAGGTAGAGGAACCAGAAACAGCCGACCAGCGAAAGCGGCAGGGCGACAAAGATGATTGCCGTTTTGATGATCGACTTGGTGTTCATGTAGATAATAACGAAGATGATCAGCAGAGTAAGCGGGATCACCAGCTTAAGCTTTTTTGCTGCCTGCTGCATATATTCGTACTGGCCGCTCCAGATAATATTATAGCCGGCCGGTAACGTAATTTTTTCCGCAATAACCTTTTTGGCGTTTTCAACATAGGTGCCGACATCAATCCCGCGCAGATCGACGTAGACCCATGCCGTCTGCCGGGCGTTCTCACTTTTGATTCCCGGCGGACCCTTCTTGATCCGGATATCAGCAACCTGGGAAATCGGAATATGCTTGCCGTTCGGCAGCGGCACCAGGATACGCCGCAGCGACTGCAGATCGTTGCGGTAATCACGTTGATAACGGACATTGACGGGATAACGCTCAAGCCCCTCGACCGTCTGCGTGACGTTCATGCCGCCAACCGCCGACATGATAATTTCCTGGACGCTGCCAACGGTCAAGCCGTAGCGGGCGACCGCTTGGCGATCGATCTCGTAATCAAGATAATTACCGCCGACCACCCGCTCGGAGAAGGCGCTCAGGGTACCGGGGATGTCGCGGACGATCGCCTCGACCTCTTCGCCGATCTGCGACAACGTTTCCAGGTCATCGCCCATGATCTTGATCCCGACCGGAGTCTTGATGCCGGTCGAGAGCATATCAATCCGGGTCTTGATCGGCATCGTCCAGGCGTTGGTCAGACCCGGGAACTTGATCGCTTCGTTGAGTTCGGTCTTCAGCTCCTCAACGCTGATCGTCGTCATGTCGGGCCAGACCCAGCGGAACGGCACCTGGAGAAATTCCGGCCAGGAGGAATAGAAACGATCACGCGGCAGCTTTCGCCATTGGTCTTCCGGCTTGAGCATAATCGTCGTCTCGATCATCGACAGCGGCGCCGGGTCGGTCGCCGTTTCGGCACGACCGACCTTGCCGAACACCCGCTCGACCTCAGGGAACTGGCCGATAATCCGGTCGGTCTGTTGCAACAGCTCCTTCGCCTTGGTGATCGAGATGCCCGGCAGGGTCGTCGGCATGTAAAGCAGGTCGCCCTCGTAGAGAGGCGGCATGAACTCGGAGCCCATTTTTTTGAGCGGATAGATCGAGGTCAGGGTGATCAACAGTGCGGCAACCAGCACCGGCCAGCGCCACTTGAGCACGAAATCGACGATGGGATGGTACGAACGGATGAGCAATCGGTTGATCGGGTTCTTCTCTTCATCCGGAATCCTGCCGCGGATAAACCAGCCCATCAGAACCGGCACGATGGTAATCGACAGAATCGCTGCCGCCGCCATGGCATAGGTCTTGGTATAGGCGAGCGGCTTGAACAGCCGGCCCGACTGTTCGCCGAGGGTGAACACCGGGAAAAAGGAAACGGTAATGACCAGCAGCGAATAAAAGAGAGCCGGACCGACCTCGCGCGCCGCATTCGAAATAATCTGCCAGTGCGGCAGCTTTCCCCGGTCACGCTCGAGATGCTTATGGGCATTCTCGATCATGATGATGGCGGCATCGATCATCGCGCCGATGGCAATGGCGATACCGCCGAGGCTCATGATGTTGGCATTGATCCCCTGCATGTGCATGATCATGAAAGCAATCAGAATCGCCACCGGCAGGGTGAAGATCGCAACCAGAGAGCTCGAAAGATGGAAGAGGAAAAGCGCGGTGACAATAGCGACAATAATACTCTCTTCAATCAGTTTCTCGCTGAGGGTATCGACCGCTCGCTCGATCAGGCCGGAACGATCGTAAACCGTTTTGACGGTCACCCCTTCCGGCAGACCGGCCTGCAGCTCGAGCAGCTTCTTCTTTACGTTCTCGATAGTCTTTAAAGCGTTCTCGCCAAACCGCATAACGATAACACCGCCGACGGCCTCCCCTTTGCCGTCGAGCTCGGCCAGACCACGGCGCAACTCCGGGCCGATACTGACCTGGGCGAGGTCGCGAATGAGGATCGGTGTCCCCTTTCGGTCAGCGCCGACAACCGTATTCTCAAGGTCTTCGATCGACTGGATATAGCCGAGTCCGCGCACCATGAACTCGGTTTCAGCCATTTCGACCAGACGACCGCCGACATCGTTATTAGAGCGCTGGATTGCCTTCCGGATCTGTGGAATGGTGATATGGTAAGCGAGCAGTCGGTCCGGATCAACCTCGACCTGGTACTGCTTGACATAGCCGCCAATCGAAGCAACCTCGGAAACACCTTCAACAGAGGTTAACTCATAGCGCAGGAACCAGTCCTTAATCGACCGAAGCTGCTGCAGGTCGTGCTGATCACTTTCAAGTACATATTCGTAGACCCAGCCTACGCCGGTCGCGTCCGGACCAAGAGCCGGAGTCACTCCGTTCGGTAGTTTGCCGGCCGCGTAGTTCAGATACTCGAGTACCCTTGAGCGCGCCCAGTAGAGGTCGGTACCATCTTCGAAGATGATATAGACAAAAGAGAGCCCGAAAAAAGAGTAGCCACGCACTACCTTGGCCCCCGGCACCGCCAGCATCTGGGTCGTCAGTGGATAGGTCACCTGGTCCTCAACCACCTGCGGCGCCTGGCCCGGATACTCGGTGAAGACGATCACCTGAACATCCGAGAGGTCGGGGATGGCGTCGATCGGGGTCTGACTGACCGAGTAGATGCCGCCAACGATGGCGAAAAAGGTCAGCAGGACCACCATGAACTTGTTTTTTATCGACCAGTCTATGATCTTTTCAAGCATTGTTGTTTTCTCTGGTTAAGGCTGAACAATCTCAAGTTATCGATCTACTTGAACAGATCGTCGAGGTTCTCGTCCTTTTTCGGCTCATCACCGAACAGATCGTCAAGATTCTCATCGGCCGATCCGTCTGCCTCCGTAGCAGCTTTTTCCGGCTCCAGCATCTTGGCGATTGCTTCACGCAGCTTGCTCTCCGAATCGAGCATGAACTGGGCGCTGGTGACTACCCGTTCACCTTCAAACACGCCTTGCACGATCTCGATATATCCATCTTCATCCTGAACACCGGTTTTGACCTGACGCGGTTCAAACTTGCCGCCTGCGAGGGCGACAAAGACTGTCTGTTTTTCGCCGGAATGGAGAACCGCCTCGGCCGGAATGCTCAAGGCATCAACCACGGCGTCCGACTGAATCCGGACATTGACGAACATATCCGGCTTCAGTTCGCGATCTTTATTAGCAAGCTCAATCCGCGCCGTTACGGTCCGGGTCTTTGTTTCGACATAGGGATAGATATATGAAATTTTGCCGTGCAGGGTTTTGCCGCCGACAAAAGGCAGGGTGATGTCGACCGCCTGGCCGACCCTGACCCAGGGGAGTTCGTACTCATAAATATCGGCATTAATCCAGACCCGCGAGATATCGGCAATCTTGAACAGCTCCATACCACCCTTCACATACATGCCGCTTTCAACATTCTTGCGAGTCACAATTCCCTTGTAGGGGGAATGAATTGCCAGGGTACGACTGGCCTTGCCATCTTCCTCCAGGGTTTTGATCTGCCGATCACTGACATCCCAGTATTTGAGTCGGTTGCGTGACGCATCAAGCAGGCGCCGGGCGCCGTCGACGATTTCGGGGAACGGGCTGTTCCGAACACCTTGTAAATTGGCCAGGGCCAGCAGGTATTCCTCCTGGGCCGTCACCAGTTCCGGGCTGTAGATTTCGAGCAGTTTCTGTCCCTTTTTGACCTGCTGTCCGGTTTCATCGACATAAAGATTTTCGACCCAGCCATTGATCTTGGTGTTGACCGTGTACTGTTTCGGCTCCATGTAATCGACATTGCCGACCGTCTTGATTGTCCGCTGCAGGGTCCGCCGCTCGACCTTGCCGGTTCTGATCCCCATGTTCTGCGAGGTCACCGGATCGATAGTGATGATCGTTCCGCCGGTTGCCTGGTCTTCATAAACCGGAACCAGGTCCATCCCCATCGGTGACTTGCCCGGCTCATCGCGAATAAAGGTCGGATCCATCGGCGCTACCCAGTATTTTATTTTGCGCTCGGCCGGGGTCTCCGCTGCGGACGTATCGCTCGCCTTGAGCGGGGTCAACGCCATGCCGCAGATCGGACAATCCCCCGGCTCGTCAACGACGATCATCGGGTGCATGCCGCAGGTGTATTTCTCCGCGGCGTGGGCTGCCGAGAGCCAGCCGTCATGCCGGTGGTCGCCAAGCTGAATTGCCATCGGCGAAGCTGCGACAATTACTGCCATCATCACGGCTGAGGCAACATATCGGAACGTCTTCATCATCTCTTCTCCGGGGTTATCTATTCATTGCGAACCACACTAATCGGGGTTCCGCTGGCCGCTTCAAGACGCGCTATTGCCTGCAGGTAACTGCTCACGGCCCGGTGCTGTTCGGTCTGGTACTTGTCGAGGGTGATCAATGAACTGAGAAGATCGGTAAAATCACTTTGCCCGACCTGATAAGAGGACATCGTTGCCGCATAAACCTGGCGGGCCTGGGGAACGATCCCGGTCAGGTAAAGCTGATAAAGATCAAAGGTCCGCATGGCGGCCTGATACGAGTCGTCAATCTGGTAGGCGGTCCGGGTGCGAAAATCGGCAAACTGATTATAGACCTGATTCAGCATAGACTCGCTTGCCGAGACGGTGGCAGCCCGGCTGGAGCGATTGATCGGCAGATTGAAGCTGATGCCGGCGCTGACAAAGTCGGTCCCCTGGTCCGGCAGATTGTCATCGCGGAACCGATATCCGGCCCAGAGGGTCATATCCGGCCGGTAGTCGAGACGGGCCAGCTCTCTTTGCTGCTTGGCCTGTTCAATGCGGGCTGCCCAGGCGGCAAAAAGCGGTCGGTTATTTTCAGCCTCGGCCTGCAGTGAGGCAAGAGGGACCTCAACGGCTTTGACCTCGATCTTTTGCGGTGTGGTGATTGGCGCGTCAAGCGGCCGGCTGGCCATTTGATTGAGCCGACCCTGCTCAGTCACCCGCTTCTGCTCAAGCTGGATCAGTCGATCGCGCTGGCGGGTCCGTTCAAGGTGAACCGTCAGCACATTCGCCTGGCTCCCCTTGCCGACCTGGTAGCGGGTTTCAGCCAGCCGGGAAATATTATCAAGCAGCCCCAGGTTGCTCTCGACCGTCGCCAGTGACCGATCAATTGCGTAGAGCCGGTAATAGGCGGTCTTGATTTTTTTAACGAGCTCCAGGCGCGACTCCTCATAGAGCCCTTTTTGCCACTCTTCATTTTGCACGGCCGATTCTTTTTTTGCATTTAACTTGCCCGGGAACGGCAGTTTCTGCGCCAGGCGAAGCTCGTTGCCGGTCATCGGCGTGACATCTGCGGCGAAGGAATCGACCGGGTAATTGGAAAAGGAAAAAGAGATGACCGGGTCGGCCAAAGTGCCGGCCGCTTCAGCTTGATACCCGGCGCTCGTCTGTTGATCCCTGGCTGCCAGCAGCGCCGGGTTTCCAGCAAGTGCGTCAGCTATGAGCGTTTCCAGTTCGCCGGCACCGGCAACAGGGAGCGTCAGGGATGTTGACCCCAGACAAAAAATAGCTGTCACCAGCAGGACCTGTTTTATCTTTAGCATGATCAAAGCTGCGCTTCCTTCGGTACCGATTAAATATTATAACTTGTACAATAGAAATAGCATCAGGCGTGCCAAAACAAAAAACACGTATTTTCAGTGACTTGGAACTGAATAGAGAGGAATCAGTGACTATTTTGTAGAATATTCATCAGGATAATGAAGACTATTCTACAAAAACTTAAGTTATGATCGCCTGGAGTTTGCTTTATTCGGCCGGAATTAATAGTACTCTTCAGAGTAAGCGGGCACCTGGTTATACCAGTCAGGATATTTCCGCGCCTGCTCGATAGCCTGCTGTACATCACCGATCAGGCGCTCGCGATCTTTCGGATAGCTGCCGGCCAGGTTGAGAAAATTAGAGGCATGATTTGATCGCAAAATTGTTTTGTGTGGATTCAGTCCCTGGACAATTGCCAGCGCCTCTTCCAGTATCTCGCCCTGGGTCTGGCGGGTGATTCCGCTGAAGAACCCTTCGTTGTGACGCATGAAAAGGGTCAACAGGGAGAAGTATTCCGGAGAGAGGTCACTGATCCACGCTGCCGTAGCGGCGGCATGCTCGGCGCTTCTCTCGCGGCCGGCCAGGCCGAGGATGGCGGTAACCGACAGTTTCAGCCCAGCCGCCTGGGCCTTGCGGCATTGACCAAGCATCTCTCCGGCAGTGAAGCCCTTGCGAATGTTGCTCAGGGTTTGATCATCGCCACTTTCAAGACCGAAATAAAGAATCCGAAACTTCCTTTCACGCAAGGCCCGGAGATCCTCGACCGACTTGTTGTTGAGGCTGTTCGGCGAGGCATAAATTCCGACCCGGGCCAGCCGTGGGAATTTCTCCCCGAGAAGTTCGAGGATCGACAGCAGGCCGGTCTGCGGATAGATCAGGGCGTCGCCATCGGCGAGGAAGATACGCTGAACATGCAGGCGATGTTCTGCCGGCACCGCCTCGATATCGGCGGCGATCTCTTCGACCTTGCGGCAGCGAAAAGACTTCATCTTGTACATGCCGCAAAAGGTACAATTATTTTGACTGCAGCCAACGGTAATCTGCAGGATCAGCGACCGGGCTTCGGAGGGTGGTCGGAAAACCGGTTCTTCGTAGTCGAAATAATGAAACATAAAATCCAGTTATCAGTTATCAGTTATCAGTTATCAGTTATCAGTTGGCAGTTATCAGTTGGCAGTTATCAGTTGGCAGTTTGGATACGTAATGCGCTTGCTTAAACTGCCGGCTGCTAACCGTTAACTGACAACTATCCCTTTCTTTCTATTTCTCTTCGCCAAGCTTCTCAATCGCGCGCAGGTGCATCCGCGCCTCTTCTTCAAGGCTTTTGCTCCGCGCGGTTTCAACCGCCGAGAGAAAATACTGGTAGGCGCTGGGAATATGTCGGGACTGATGAATCATCGACTTGCCGGCCCCGAGGAAGGCCCGGTCAATTTCCCGGTCGTTCGGTCGTTCGGCGATAAACCGCCGGAAAAGAGCCTGCGCCTCCTCGTAAGCCCGGTTGCCGAGCAGGTATTCGCCAAGGGCGAGCACGACATCGGAGTTCAGGGAGAGCCGCTCTTCGCTCGTCTCAAGGTTGAAATAGTGGACCACGGCGCCGGAGTAATCACCTTCACGCAGATGGCCGGCGATCACCTGGGCCGGGGTCATCGCTTCTTCCGCCCGGCGGCGCACAGGCGGTTCTTCAGGCGAAGCCTGGCGCCGCTTCTCGGCTTGCCGCAAGCCCGGGAGCAGGTCGAGCCCGAGCGCGATCCCCATTCCGGCGAGAAACCCGCCGATGTGAGCGCCGTAGGCAACACCACCGCCGCCGCCGGAACTCATCATGAACGGCAGCACATTGTCGACGAACAGGTAAAAACCGAGAACAATTCGGGCCGGCACCAGGAAGGTGTTCATGATAAAGGGGAAGAAAAAGATAAAGACCTTGATCTGGTTGCGCTTGAACCAGATAAAATAGAGCCCGAGCACCCCGGAGATGGCCCCCGATGCGCCGATCATCGGGATCTGGGAGCCGAGGGTAAAGAGAGAGAAGAAAACCGTAGAGGCAACCCCGGTGGCAAGGTAGGCGAGCAGAAAACGGCCCCGGCCGAGCCGATGCTCGACATTATCGCCATAAATCCAGAGAAACAGCATATTGCCAAACAGGTGCATAAAGTTGGCGTGGAGAAACATTGCGCTGAAAAGCGTCAGGATCGAGGCCGCCGCCGGCCGGAAACCATACTCGAAGACAACCAGGTCATACGCCGAGACATATTCGAGGTAGGCCTTCAGCGGAACCCCGTCCTCGGCGCCGAGCAGCCTGAGATATTCGGCCAGCAGCGGGTCATTGAGGTCGGGAGCCTGGCCGGAGAGCGGCAGCGTCACGATGGCATAAATCAGGATATTCAGCCCGATCAGGCCGTAGGTGACAACCGGAGTTCCCGGCGGGTTCGGTGTATCGCCAATCGGAAGAAACATGCTTCGCCTCTCAACTCAAATGCCGGCATTTTAGCATAATCATTCCGATCTGACACACTTGCAATTTCAGCAGTCACTCGCTATTCTCGACCGAACGGAAACCACCACCCCGGAAAGGGATTGAACAATGTATCATATCCACCTTATCGGCACTTCAAGAAGGATTCCCGTGGGCAAGGTTGTCTGCCTCGGCCGCAACTACAGCGAACATATCAGCGAGCTCGGCAACGCCGTCCCGGACCAGCCGGTCATCTTCATCAAACCTTCGACCAGCATTATCCCGGATGGCAAAACTGTCGTTATTCCAGATTACTCTGACGACTGTCACCACGAAGTAGAACTCGCCCTGCTGATCGGCAAAAGCGGCAGGAAGATCAAACAGCAGGATGCCATGGAGCACGTTGCCGGTTACGGTGTCGCCGTTGATTTGACGCTGCGTGACGTCCAGTCGAAACAGAAAGAGAAGGGCCTCCCCTGGGAGATCGCCAAGGGATTTGACACCGCCTGTCCACTCTCCGATTTCGTACCGGCTGAGCGGATTGAAGATCCGCACAACCTGCGCCTGACCCTGAGCGTGAATGGCGAAACCAGGCAGGACGGCAACACATCCCTGATGATGCGGCAGATCCCGCAGATCATCGAGGAGATGTCGTCGATCTTCACCCTCGAGGAGGGCGATATCATTCTCACCGGCACCCCGGCCGGGGTCAGCCGGATCGTAAGCGGCGATGTCATGGTGGCCGAGATCGAGCAGGTCGGGCGGTTAGAGGTCAAGGTTGCATAGACCGCAGACACCCTCCCGGAAAGAGACATCCTGGTGAAATTATGATCCCCTGGGAACACCTTGATACGACGCCGATCCCCGGCACCGACAGCAAACTCCGGCTCAGCCGGCGTGACGGCGAATACACGATCGGGATCGTCGATGGCGGCATTCTGATGAGCTCGCGGGCGCATGATTCCGAAGATGAGCTGGCGAACCAGACCTGCCGCAAGGTGGCAAATCGACCCGAGCCACGCGTTCTGATCGGCGGCCTCGGTATGGGTTTCACCTTGGCGGCCGCTCTCGAACAACTCGGCCCTGATGCCGAAGTTGTGGTCGCTGAACTGGTCCCGGCCGTTGTCGAATGGAACCGTGGCCCCCTCGGTGAGCATGCCGGCTATCCTTTGAATGAAACCAGAACAACGGTCAGCGTTGGAGATGTCGCCAAAATCCTGCAATCAGAACGACAGGCCTATGATGCGATCATGCTCGATGTCGATAATGGCCCGGAAGGGATGACCCGGAAGAAGAATAACTGGCTCTACTCTTTTGATGGATTAACCGCCGCCTACACCGCCCTGAAGCCGGAAGGGATTCTCGCCGTCTGGTCAGCCGGACCGGATCGAAACTTCCGTGAACGCCTGCGCAAAGTCGGTTTCAAGGTCAGTCAGTCCCGGGTGCGGGCCCACGATAAAAAGGGTGACCTGCACATGATCTGGTTCGGTCAACGCGATTGAACCGCAAGTATTGAGATTTGATCTGACTGACAGTGTCCAAGTTTTCTTCGGTCAGCACCTTATTAAATATCCTTAGATAATTTGAGAAAGAGTTGCGGGAGGATTTACAAGAAGATATTACCAGTTTCAGAGTAAGTTCTCATTTGTCGTGACATTTAGGAAATAATAAACAACCTGAATACAATTGACATCTCGACGTTGATTTCGTATATTCATTACAAGGACTGGGGATTCCCGGTCGACAGTTGGCCTCAGCGGATACGTTGGGGCCTTTTGTTTTTTATGGGAAGCTCTTCAATCCCCACCCGTCAACTTGCCCCTTGCTATTTCGATAAAATTTATCCTCAATAACATCATATGCTTGGTTTGGCTGATCTGGTCGCAATGTTTTTAACCCTACAGGCCTTGCGATCAAATCTGCCATCTGCAATCCGGCGGAGTTACTTTGCTTATCGGCAAACACCACCTCAAAGGGTAAGACTTCCCTAAGGTAGTTGCTGCCGTCACAAACTCGACGAAACTCCAACTCAAGTTCAGAATCTTCCTGTTTCCCTCTCTTTTCAACAACAATATGAGTTTTAGCTCCAATATCACGAAGATAATAATAGATACGCTCTAAGCCAAAACCTAAAGCTAGGTGGTAAGGGTTTTCAGGGTTTGAATATTTTTCTCTTAATGCCTCTTTTCGAATTGTTGTGTCAATGAATGATTTGAGCACATTCTCATGTTAAATCTTACAGCTACTAAGGGAGTGCGTTGTGGAAAAGTGGATGATTCCTACAAACCCTGATAAACAAAAAAAGCCCCACAGTCAGGAGGGTGAACTGTGGGGCAAGGGGTTTTGGGTTATTCTTTTAGGAGGAAGAAGTATGTCTCTTGGTATATATATTACTAAAATGGTCAGGTATGTCAAGAAATTAAATGCGCCATCATTCCTCATGTGCCCATTTTTGTTTGGATAAAAGATCCTCTTAAATAGCTCTATCCAATAAGAAGCAGTTTTTTCTCTCGGGACTCCTGCAATATGGGAAAGCCGAACTCATCCTGACAGTGGCAATAAAAAAGAAACCTCTTACTGGTGTTCGATATCACTAGACCATTACAACAATATCAATCTTGCGCAGAATCGGTGACAGGTAAAGTTACCCGTCACATTTAACTTCGCGGATTTTTTGGCTTCTTCAAATTAGCCGACTGGCAAAACCATTCTGGCAGGCTGAAAATCAAGACATGACACAGTCCGGTAGCGCACCTGCGTATTTTATAACTTACGAGGAACTTGTACGATTACTCTTCAGCATAATTATCTATTTGCTTCTGAAACGTATGAAGTGTATTTTCTTGGCGGAATTCGAAAACGAAGAAATCTGGAGAAACCGATCATGTCAATACAACGTCATTGTTTCATTCTACTCTCTGCAATCCTGCTGATTCCTGGTATGACTTTAGCCACCGGCAGCAGTTACAACTACATCAGCCCTGCAGACCTTGAATCCCGCATTAAAACCAATCAGCCGACCAATCTTATCGACATCCAAGTAGAAGATGAATTTTCACAGCATCACATCAAAGGCGCGATTCCGACGTATGCCTACCCTGTGAAGAATGATGCTGACCGCTCTAAACTTGATACCGTCATTGAACAAGTCAATGCCAACTCTGATCCGGTTGTGATCGTCTGTCCAAGAGGCGGTGGTGGCGCAAAACGCACCTATGACTACCTGCTGGAACAAAGCATTCCTGCCGAACGTTTACTGATATTGGAAAAGGGCCAAAGCGGCTGGGTCAACAGATCACTCCTCGAAAGCAAGTAAAGCATCCTTCCAGGGTCAGGTCGCAACAATTGAAGGAACCATGCGTTCTTGTCAAAGATTGAGACCTGACCCCTTAAGACACATCTCAATAGCAACTCCAGGCAAAGATCCCGCCAGACCAGAATACCTGGCTGAGTGTGCCATGGCACACTGCAGTGACGGCAGTGTCACATCTCCAGTTCTTCATTTCTGCCAAAAATCGTCCAACATGTAACATTAGTGGTATTTAATGTAATATATTGACACATTATTTGCCGAAAAACCCCGGAAAATATTGGCACACAAAATGCTGTAGTTTAACAATTATCATTTAAACTTCTCGCACCGGCATTCGCTAATTATTTAAAGTAAAGGAGTTGGTTATGAAGATTTTTGCAAAACTAACAGGGGCATTTTCCATCGTCGCAGTCATCTGCGCAATCGTTGGAATCATCGGCTGGTATGGAATTGTCAACACCGAAAGCAGCCTCGAAGATGTCGGCGGCAATCACCTCCCGGCCATCCAGGGGCTTGGTCTGATCATGGAAGGTCTCAACTCCCTCAAATCAGCCGAGCGGACGATGATAAATCCCGGCATTTTATACAACGACAGACTGCATGAAGTTAATAATCTAAAAAAACGTTTCGACATCCTGCAGTCCGGGCTTAACATGTACGAAAACACTGAAAAAGAAAAGGAAGAGACTGTTGCCTGGAACAAGGCGCAAGAAGCGCTTGACAACTGGAACGCTGAACACAAGAAGCTGGTCAACCTGGCGGAAACGGTGAAAATCGATGATATCGAATCGGTGAATGCAATATTGCTGAAACGGGAAATCGATCACCTGAACTGGGTCAGAGACCTCGAATATGCCGTAATGGCAAATGAAGGATTTACCGGACAGCTCGACCCAAGCCAGTGTAAACTCGGCCAGTGGCTCAGTCAGTTTTCATCACAAGACACAACTCTCCTTGGTAAACTTGCCGCGTTTACTACGCCGCATAAGCACCTGCACGATCTCGGTCAGAAAATAAATGGATATATTCGCAGCAACAATAACGCAAAGGCCGAGCAAACCCTGAGCAATGAAGTTTTACCCACCCTCTCGACAATCCAGACTATTTTCACTGATAATCAACGATATGTTCAAAGCCAATCGGCAAAACTTGACGCGGCCAAGGACATTGCCTTCGGCTCGGAGAGAGCTGCCTTCGGCGCAACAATGGCAGCCTTTGACGAGCTTTATGAACTGGCCCGCAAATTTGCCGATGAGCGCCGCGAGAGCGCTGCCAGCGCTGCCGGCACCAGCAAGGCAATGGCCCTGATCTCGGTCATCCTGGGTGCTGCTGTTGCCTTGACATTCGGATTCTTCATATCCAAAGGCATCGCCAACCCGATGAATCGGGGTGTCGCCTTTGCAGAACAGATCGCCCTTGGCGATTTCAGCAGCCGCCTCCGACTGGAGCGAAAAGACGAGATCGGGCAATTATCCGAAGCGCTGGATAATATGGCAGACAGCCTGAACCAGTCAGCAGAAGTCGCCGACCGGATCGCCGCCGGCGATCTGACCATAAATATCAAACCGGCATCGGAAAAGGATCGGCTCGGGACGGCGTTGAAAAACATGGCTGACAACCTGACCGATGTGATCAACAACGTCCGCCTGTCGTCCGACAACGTCGCCAGCGGCGCCCAGGCGATGAGCGCCTCGAGTGAGGAGATGTCGCAGGGTGCCAGCGAGCAGGCCGCTTCGGCCGAAGAGGCCTCCTCTTCGATCGAGCAGATGACCGCCAATATCCGGCAGAACGCCGATAACGCCCTTGAGACCGAAAAAATCGCG